>JBDRTC010001177.1:0-2744 GCA_043824335.1 Planctomycetota bacterium
TGGATGTTTCCTCTCGGCCGCGTGCCCCTGGGTGGCGCTTCGTACGACAAGTCGGTCTTCGCTGTCCGTGGGGTAGGATGGGTAACGCCTTCGGCGTTGGGGGCTCACGCAAAAGTGTCCGATCATCCACGTGTACAGCCCTCAACCCCGACCCCTCTCCCGGAGGGAGAGGGGAGGTAGTTACCCTCTCTTGAAGACTCGCTATGACGGCGACGGAAAGAAGAGCGAGCAAGACGCGTCCTTTCCCTATCCCCTTCTTGGCCCCGGCCGTAAGATAGAACGAGTGTGCTCGACAAGTCGATCTGAGAGGAGCCCGAGGGTTATGGGAATGCTGAATTGCCGGTCGAGGCGATGGCGAGTAACGTGGGGTCTGGTGGGGATGTCGTTGTTCATGATCGGCACTTCGGCCCTCGCCGCCGAGGTTGCGGCGCCGAAACCGAACCGAACCGGGGAAGAGAAGCCGAGGGGAGAGTCGGAGCGCGTCGAGGTGGCGACCTTCGGCGGGGGCTGTTTTTGGTGTACCGAAGCGTTTTTTCGGGAGTTGGAGGGCGTCAAGGAAGTTGTCTCCGGCTACTCCGGCGGGGTCCTCAAAAACCCCACCTATCAGGCCGTCTTGACGGGCGCCACGGGGCACGCCGAGGTCGTTCAGATTACGTATGACCCCGAGGCGATCTCCTTCGACGAGCTTTTGGAAGTCTTCTGGAAGACTCACGACCCCACCACGCTGAACCGGCAGGGCCCCGATTTCGGCACGCAGTACCGCTCGGTGGTCTTCTACCATGACCAGCGGCAACGGGAGCTTGCGGAGCATTACAAGGAGAAGCTGAACGAGTCGGGCGCGTTTCGGGCGCCGATCGTCACGGAGATCGGCCCGTTCACCGCGTTCTATCCGGCCGAAGAGTACCACCAGGATTTCTACGAGCGGAACCCGAAACAGTCGTACTGCCGGGCCGTGATACGTCCGAAGATGACGAAGTTCAAGCGGGTCTTCAAGGACAAGCTGAAGCAAGAAGAGTAGCCGGTGGGCCTTGGCACGATGGAACCGTGCCCCACATCGGTTGCGGCCGAAGGCCGCGTGAGGAGGAGAACATGAGGCTGCTCATCCCGTCGGCCGTGCTCTTGGCGCTGGCGGCCGTTTTGATCACGCGGGCGCTGGCCGGGGGTCCTTCTCAAGAAAAAGGACCGCCCGCGCCGGAGAAGACGGCGGCCGGCGAAGCGAACACGGACACATGGAACGGCAAGAAGGTCGTCAAGACCGAAGCCGAGTGGAAAAAGCAGCTCACGCGCATGCAGTTTTCCGTCACTCGAAAAAAGGGGACGGAGCCCGCGTTCAGAAACGCGTACTGGAGGAACAAGCGCGAAGGCACGTACCGATGCGTCTGCTGCGGGTTGCCGCTTTTCGATTCCGCCTCGAAGTACGACTCGGGGACCGGCTGGCCGAGTTTTTCAAGACCGATCGACACCAAGCACTTGGCCGCGGCGGCGGATCACGAGCTCTTCATGGTCCGCACGGAAGTGAAATGCGTCCGGTGCGACGCCCACCTGGGACACGTGTTCGACGACGGCCCCCCGCCCACCGGCCTGCGATTCTGCATGAATTCGGCCGCCCTGTCGTTCGAGGAGGAAGACGCCGATTCGGAAGGTGAGTCCGGGCCCGGCGCCGAGAAGGGCCGAGGCGGTAGCGCGTCCTCAAAACTGCCCGAGCAATAACTTCAACGGGCTGCTAGCCCGCCTTGCTCAGCGGAGGGCGGCCGGAAGGCAGGAGGACGTAGTACCTTATTGCAGTCAAACTTGTCAATCGCTGTTGGGCGTCATGGGCGGCTTGCGTAGCCGGTTGAGTTATGGCTGAAGTCGTGTGGCATCACCCCCCCCACAAAGTCGGGTGGCGGTCTGGCTAACCGGTGCGATAATGATCGCTCGACGAAAAGTAGAGCCCGGCTAGGTCCCCGGGGGCTGGAATCTCGCGGGGGTGGTCGTTACCATGGGGCTTTGTCGACAAACGCCACTCTGTTTTCGGGAGCGATCCATGTCCGATCCTGCGGAACTGTACGACGCGATTCTGACCGGCAACGCCAAGAAGGCCGAGGAGGTGACCAAGGCGGCCCTGGAAGCAGGCGCCAATCCTTCGGACCTGTTGGGCAAGTACATGATCCCGGCCATGGACGAGGTCGGCAGCCGCTTCGAGTGCAACGAGTACTTCGTCCCCGAATTGCTGATCGCCGCCCGGGCGATGAAGACCGCGCTGGCACTGCTCGCGCCCAAGCTTTCCGCGATGGGCGCGAAGGCGGCGGGCCGCGTGGTGATCGGGACCGTCCAGGGCGACCTGCACGACATCGGCAAGAACCTGGTTGCCTCGATGCTCGAAGGAGGCGGGTTCGAGGTCGTCGACCTGGGTGTCGATGTCCCCCCCGAAAAGTTCGTCGAAGAGGCGCAAGGCAAAGACGGCACGATTTTGGCACTCTCTGCCCTGCTGACGACCACGATGACCAAGATGAAGGCCGTCATCGAAGCGCTCGAGGCCGCTGGAATCCGCGACAAGGCCAAGGTGATCATCGGCGGCGCGCCGATCACCCAGCAGTACGCCGACGAAATCGGCGCCGACGGCTACAGCGACAACGCCAGCGCCGCCGTGGGCCTGGCCAGAAAGCTGGCCGGCTAGACGTTTTGCGGGACGAGCAACGCTCGCGGCCGAACGGTTCGCTTGCCTAGAACTGGCCAAGCACTTCACCACCGTTGCGTGAGGC
>JBDRTC010001178.1:0-4699 GCA_043824335.1 Planctomycetota bacterium
ATCGCATCGGCGTCGGAATTGCCGATCATCAGGGCCCGCGGGGCGACCATGGCGGCCACCAGCGGATAGTCCCACCGGTAGGTGTTCACCATGAACATGCAGTCGCAATGCCCCTCGACGCAGCCGTCGACCACGTGGTTCGCCAGGTCGGTGATGCCGGCCACCGGCACGGCCGCCTTCACCCGCTCGTCGATGGCCGCGATCCACCAACTGTACACGCCGCCGCCGCTTCGGCCCGTTACGCCGATCCGCTCCGGGTCGACCTCCTTGCGGCCCTGGAGATAGTCGATCGCCCGAACGCAGTTCCAGGCTTCCACCCCCGCGGGCGTGTAGCCGCGGTTGTTCCACCACCACATCTTGTAGCGATAGGTGCCGTGGTGGATCGCCTCGATCTCGCCGAGCTGGAGGCTGTCGATCGTGAGGCAGACGTACCCGTGCCGGGCGAACCAGGAGCCGTGATGCTGGTAGTGGACCTTGTTGCCGTAGCTGACGCCGTCTTTCTTCACGCCCCCGTGGCCGCAAACGTAGAGGATCGCGGGAACCGGCCCGGTCGAGTCCTTGGGAAGGTAGAGATTGCCGGTCACGTAAAGTCCGGGGCGGGACTGGAAATGAAGCTTCTCGACGGTGAACGCCTCGTGGTCCGTCGTGCCCGTGACGGTCGCCTTCATGTCGGTCCGTTCCGGCAGCGGATCGAGCCCGAGCATCTCCAGGAGCTCCCGGTGGTACGCCTCGCGGCGGGTCTTCCACTCGTCGAGTGACTGGACGTCCGCCAGGCAATCGTCGGCGAGCCGGGCTGTCTCTTCCCGGAAGTAGGCCGAGATCATCTGGTCGCCACGGCTCGGGCCAAGCTCGGCCCATTCGGGGCGGGGCTCGGCGGAGAGGGCAGATCGGGACGGCGCGGGCGCCATGACTAGAAGGAGGAGTGGAATCGCGACAAGGCGGAGCGGGAATTTCATGGTGACTCCTCAATTCTGGCGTTCTCGTGCAGGGCGTGGGAACGGGGGTGAATGTGCTTCAACCCCACGGGCCGCAGCCCGTGGGCGTTTGGGGGTTGGTTCCGTGGGGTTACTTGTTGGTTTCGAAGATCACGTAGTCGAGGCCGAACATGTGTGAGGGGACCGCCTTTTCGTTGGCCCCGACGATCTTGACGCCGAGCGTGTGATCGCCTTCCGCAAGCTCGTGCGTGCCGATGGGGATCGGCCCGGTGGAGATCACCTCGGGGTTGTAGAGGTCGATGGGCTCGCCGGCCTTCTTGCCGTCGAGGGTGAGCTGCACGATGCCGTAGTCGCGGGCCTTGGTCAAGACGACGCTCACCTGGAAGGCGCCGCTTTTCTTGACGGGCACGGCCAGCTCGAGCTTGTCGCCCTGCTTGGCGCCGGTCCACCAGAGCTGGTCGTTGTTCTTCCAGGTTCCGCCGGCGAAGCCCTGCATCCCCTGGGTTTCGACGTTGCCGTTCGGCTCGCCCAGCACCTGGAAGCCCCCGGCCGAAAACGGCACCTTCACGTAGTAGCCGTGCCGCCGCTCGACGGGCGTCGGCCCGTAGGAATCGACGCCGTCGGGCGACAGATACCAGCAAGCCACGCAGGCGTACTCGGTTCCCCACTCTTCGGTGCGGTGGTATTTTTCGATGCAGCCCTCGAACGACGTCTGAAAAGGCACGTTGTCGGCGATCTGCCAGCGCAAGAGCGACTGGTGGCCATGGTTCCCCTGGGTCACCGTCTGGCAGTGAAAGGCGCGCTCGAAAAGCCCGGGATGGCACCAGGCGTATCCAAAGTAGTCTTCACTGCCGGTGCCGAAGGTGGAGGGATACTTCTCGCCGTCGACGAAGAACTTTTCATCCCCCTCGCCCCACCAGCCGGGCCGCGGGTCCCAGACGTGGAGCATCACGCCCAGGAAGCGGCCGCGACCTTCCGTTTTGAGCATGACCCAGTCGGGCCAGCGGTCTTCGGAAAGCTCGTGCACGTTGCGATGCCACTTCGAGTGGAAATGGCCGAGACCCTCGAAGGGACGCGAAAGGGGAGCGTGGACGATCTCGTACTCAACCTCGCGATCCACGTCGTCTTCGTTGACCAGCTCGACCAGCGCGCTAGTGGCAAACGGCATGTACCAGTAGGCGTATCCGCCTTTCTCCTCACACATGCCGGTCACGAGCGACTTGTAGAGATTCACGCCGGGGGCGGTGCCGCAGAAGTCGCCCAGGGGGCACCAGACGGCCGGCTCCGGCTGGCCGTCCCAGGTGATCCGGACCAAGATCCTTCGCAGTGCGGCCATTTCGTCTTCGCGGTCGGAAAGGTCCATCTTGGCTCGCATCGCGGTGATGGCACGCGGTCCGGTCAATTCGAAACTGGCCGACTCGCCGGCGGGAATCGACGCCGAGCCGCTTTCGACCTGCTCGCCCGCGCGCGTGCCCGCCGGATCGGCGCCGAGGGAACTGGCAAAGAATTCGTTGACCTTTTGGATCGCGTCGGCGTGCTCGGCCGCCAGGGCCGTGCTGAACGTGGGGACCTTGGTGCCCTCGGGGTAGGTGGTGTAGACGAACTGGTAGTAGCGTCCCCAGCCTTCGTCGGCCACGATCTTGCACGACTTTTGGTAGGGGATGGGGACGTAAAGGTTCTGCCCGCGGCAGCCGAGGTCGGCCAGGTTGTAGGAGAGCGCGGGGTAATTGAACGGAGGCGTCTTGCCGTCGAAGTAGTTGACGAAGGGCAGATCGACCGCCGGCTTGTCGCTGCCGTCCAGATAGATCCGCACGTGCCCCTGTTCGGCCAGGGCCGACCAGATCCGCCAGATGCAGCCCGGGCCTTCCATCTCGGCCATCACTTCCAAATCGCCCTCCTTGCGGATGACGTGGTGGCCGTCGCCGTTGGCGGCCCAGTGGACGTACTTGCCGGTCGCCTCGTCGTACTGGCTGCCCCGGTCCCAGCTCGACCACTGCTTGCAGGTTTCCCCCGCGGCGGGCAGCACCGCCAGGCGCTCCAGGTCGAGCATGCGGCCGACGAGGTCGGCATAGCCGAGCGTCTCCTGGGCGGTCGCCGCCCGGCTCGACAAGCCCGCGGCGGCCAGGGTGACGGCGAGCATCAGCGTCGGTACAAGACTCTTCATGGTTTTCCTCCTTTTGATGTGGTATTGCGGATTCCGCACCTTATTCGACTTTCGTTTTCACCTCCCACGCCCAGGCCGTGCGGGGAGGGAAGGTAATTTCACGCTCCAGGGGCGCCAGGGTGTCCGTGGATTCCACCGGACCTTCGGCCGTGATCTTCTCGACGCGCAGTACGGAGTTTCGCAGAAAGTCGTAGTCGGCTCCGTCGAGATCGAGCCGGGCGGTGACGGGCTGATCGCCGACGTTGACCACGAGGAAGACAATGTCAACCTCTATCGGCGGCTCTTCGGCCCCAAACGGTCGCGACACCGCCCACGCCCCGGTCATCACCGCGTCGGTCGTCACCGGCCACTCGCCGCTCCACTGCCAGTCGGCGGTCACCTTGGGGATCTCGCCGATGAGCTTCGGCGGCCGGGCCATCTCGCCGGCATAAAAGTAGCGGCGGAAGCGGTGACGCAAACGGACGACCTGGCGCAGGAACTCGGCGTTCTCCTTCTCGTGGATCACGCCCGGGCTGATCCAGCCGATCTGCTCGCCGTAGACGAGCTGCTGCCCGGCCTTCATCCTCAGGGCAAGATCCTTGGTGGGCCCGCCGCGATACGCCCGGCCGAACATCTGGATCGCCCCGCCGTAGACGGCCGGAAACGCGGGCACCTGGCCGTCGTACTGCCAGTGCCAGGTGAGATAGCCGTCGAAGCGGTGCGTGTACGGCTCCGCGTTGCACTCGGTGGTGAGCATGCGGTCCTCGGGCATCGCCTCGTGGATTCGCTCCAGCAGGGTCCAATACGCCTCGGTCCACCAATGCCCGCCGCCCAGCGGATGGCCGTGCGAGCGGTCGAAGCAGAGCCGCGGCTGGGCGGCGGCCACCTGGTCGATGTAAACGCCCTTCACGCCGCACTCGTTCATCAGGCGCAAGACAATCTCGCGGACCTTGTTCTGCCACACATCGGTCGTGGGGCACATCGCCGCCAAGCGCACGGGGCTGCCGTCGGACTCCTTGCTCCCATAAACCTCGGTGTAGGGCTCGCCCTGTTCGTCTTTCGTTGCCGCGGGCCGGGCGACGCTGGTGAACTGGAAATCTTCGGCGCCCTGGTCGCGGGTGTCCCAAAGCCGGCCGTTGATGTAGGGCATCACGTAAACGTTCGCCTCCTGCAACTCGCGCACGCCCTCGGCAAAGCCTTCCTTCGTGGGGAAGTAGTGTGGATAGTCGTTGTCGAAGGGGATCTGGTGCCAGTTGTACCAGTGGAACCCAACCGGCACGCCCAGGAACTCGGCGAACTCCTTGACGGGCGCCACACAGTCGCCCGGCGCCCCGCCGCTGAGGGCCCAGCAGGAGAGCTCGCGCATCCACGCCGGCGTATCCTCGCGTCCTTCGGCCGTGAGCTTGGGATACCACTGGGCTTCCTTGCGGACCCAGTTGCGGTACGTGATGGAAGCGTCGAACCAGTCGCCCCGGAGAAGCTGCCAGACGACCTCGCCGCTGAGCTTGAACCGGTTTCCCGCGGCACCCATGTCGGGCACGGGGTGGTCGATCGACAGCACCACGGCCCGGTCCGACGGCCGGCCTTCCACGCGAATGTCCTTGGTGCTCGCAGGCGGGTC
>JBDRTC010001179.1:0-3335 GCA_043824335.1 Planctomycetota bacterium
CGTCGAGACACTGAGCCTGTGGTTCAACAACGTGCCGGCCAAGGAGACGGTCACCTGCCACCTCAGCCCGATCCGGGCCCTTCCTGCCCTTCCGAGCAGTTTGCGCAATCCCTCCGTGACCGTCGGGGGCAAGAGGATCACGTTCCCCGTGAACGTTGAAACCGGGCAGTTCCTCGAGTTCCTAGGGCCGGACGACTGCACGCTCTACGGGCCGAAGGGCGAAGCGCTTCGCGAAGTGAAACCGGAGGGAGACGCACCCGTGCTCGAACCGGGGGCAAACCAGGTCGAGTTTGCGTGCGAGCCCTTGGAGGGTGTCAACCCCAGGGCCTACGTCTCCGTAATCACCGAGGGCGAGCCGTTTGGCGGCGCGAATCCGCCCGATCAGATTCGCAGCGAGTTCTTGCCGCCGAAGGAGTTCAGTCAAGGACCTTGATACGCAGGTCCTTAAACTGCACTTTCATCGGCGGGCCGGGGTGCATCTGGAGGGCGAGGATGCCCTTGCGGCAGGCCAGCTTGGCGTCGCGGTCGTCGACTTCACACATCAGCTCCCCGTTGATGCGCAGCGCGACCTTGCTCCCCTTGGCGACGACCTCGTACTCGTTCCAGTTGTTCGGCTTGACGACCTTCTGCAATTCGGCAGCGGTGGCGAAGTCTTCCTCCCTTCGCGTTCCGTCTTCGCTGATCACGGCCCGCTTGCCTCGCATGACCACGCCTCCGCGGCTGTGCTGAAAGAGGCAGCCGGTCCACTGCGGGCCCGCTTCGAGGTCGGCCTGGTAGCCCCAGGTGTCGTACTGCGGCCGGCGCTCGCTGCGGAACTGCACGCCCGAATTGCCGCCGACGATCTTGTACTTCAGTCGCAGCACGAAATCGGCCGGCTCGCCGCGGGTCCAATAGAGGTAATGGTGCTTCACACAGGGGTTTTCTTCGGTGCTCTGGGAGGTGATGGTTCCGTCTTCGACCCACCAGCCGCCGGGCTTTCCCTCCCAGCCGGTGAGGTCCTTCCCGTTAAACATCGACTGGAAGCCCTCCTCCTCGGCCGCTTGTGCAGCGGAAATGAGGGCAAGGAAAGCAACTGCGTGAACGATGATGAGTAGTCTTCTCATGCTAGAGTCCTCCGCTTTCCAGATGGTAAATCGTTGACTGAGGGTTCTCATGGTCGCCATCACAGTCTGCACGAGCATGGTCTCTCCTATCCGATATCAGTCGATCGGGCGCAGGTGCAGAAGCCGGGCCGGGGCATCGGCCAGATTGATCCGGAGGGTCGACTGCCCGACGGGAACCTGCTCGACCACGATCTCCCCGGTGTGCAAGTCGTGGATCGCGGAAGTGACGGGGACGGAGAGGTGTACGTTCAGAGTCCCGTCGCTTTGGCCGAAGTAGTCGGCCACGAGGAGAAGCATCTCATTGCCGCGGCGGATGCCGCCTACGCGGCCGGGCGCGTCGATCGACACCAATTCACCCAGCAGCTCTCCCTCGACGATCAGTTCCTCCACCGGGGCGATCGCGCGGATCACCCGGTTGTAGGCGATGAGGTTTTCGGCGTCCCAGACGCGGCTCGACCAGAAGTAGACGCCTCGGGCCCCGTTGGCGTAGCACTCCAACAGCGCCCACTCGAAGCTCTCTCCGGGGAACGTGCCCGCATCGCCGGGGGCCAGCCAGGGGAGCACGTCGCTTTGGGGCAGCCGCCGCCGGTCCTCGCGAACTGCATCGCCGATCAGCCCCAGGTGATACGGGTAAAGGCACGAATAGGTCGAGACCTGGCTGCTCTCCATCCAATCGGGATAGAGGCGATCCACCGACCAGACGTTCTGGTACGCAGGGCCCGGGCGGAAGTCATAGCCGCCGATCTCGAATTCCGGACCGCCACTGCTGGAAACCTGATCGCGAGCGGCCGTCACCAGATCGCACCACATCTGGTCGCCCTTGGTCAGTTGCCACTCCTCCCACGATTCCAGCCCCGACGCCTGGAAATCCTCGCGGCATCGCGAGCACTTCTGGCAGTCGAGCGGACCGCGCCAGCCCCACAGCTCGATGTCGACCGAGGCCAAGTGCGGCCTCGCTCGACCCATGACGCCGGCGAATCGCTCCACTTCCTCCTGATAGAACGGCCCGCGGTAGGAGGGGCACAGCTTCTCGCCAACGCCGCCGTCTGCGAACTGGCAGTATATCTCCGGCTCTCCTTTCCGCCTTTCCAGCACGCGGTGGAGGGGAGAATCGATGTTCACCATGAAGAAGCCGCGGCTGCGCGCTTCGCCGGCCAACTCCCAGAGGGGATCGTCGGGCTTCATCCACTGAGAGAACATGGGAAAGCTGTTCAAGCCGATCTGTTCCCAGGCGTCCAAAGCGTCGGGCCACGCAGCCGTATCCGCCGCGCTCCACCAGCCCAGGCCGGCCATGATCCGCTTCAGTCGCGGCGCCGGCGGCACCCGGACCGCGCGAAGCGGAAGCTCCTGGGGCGGGCTCTCCCAGCCGTCGTGCGCGAAACGGTAACGCAAGTTGCCCGCCTGGCCGTCCTGCCAATCCGTGGCTTGAACGTAGAGACGCCCCAACACCTTGGTGCTGGAAGGGGCGGAAGTCACGAACCGGTATCGCGTGCTGCCGTCGGGGGCTTGCTCACGTTCAACGTCCTCCAGCGCCACGGAGCCCACGCGCCCGCCGCGAAGCTCAACGCCCGGCGGTACGTCGAGCGTCAGGTTGACCGGCTCCTCCCGCAGTTCGCCTTCGGGCACGACAACGCCAATGGGAATCGGCGCCGGTGCGTTTGTCGCAATGACCAGCTCCGGTTTGTGGAAATAAGGCTGCGGGTGGAGAACCGTGAAATCGGCCGGCTCGTCCGAGACGGGTTCTTGGTCGCCGTCCTTTGCAGGCGACCCGAACACGTAAAGCTCGTCCGTCGCGCTGATGCCGCCCGTATACATCCGTAAGGCAATCCACCGCCCCCGGACGTTCAGATCCCTAAACCGCAGGCAATGGATCCATGCCGAGCCGGCGTCGTCGGGCACTCCGAACCGGCGGAAATCGCCGCGCCGCCATCGGGAGCATTCGGCCACCTTGAAGTAATGCTCGCCGTCGTCGCTGACAAAGGCCTCGATCCAGCCGGGCATCGTGACCCCGGCCTGTGGAGAGCCGCCCAAGAGGCGAATCGCGATCTCGTCGATCTGCGCCGGGCGGCCGAGGTCCAAGGCGAGATTCACCCGACCGCCGTAGGACCAACCGACCGCCGAAGAGTCGAACCAGATCTTTCGGTCGTCGCGAGTAGTGAGCTTCCCGTCGGTCAAGTCGGTTGCGTCGGAGTCGCCCCCGTGCGTCAGACTGTAGGCGGGTGACGGAACGAA
>JBDRTC010001180.1:0-3057 GCA_043824335.1 Planctomycetota bacterium
TGGGGCACCGCTTCGCTTTGCCCCAGCCACCCAAGCGCCAAGATCGAGTGACACGAGATACTGGGTTCCATCGTCATGCCTTCAATCTGCGGAACGACTGGGCGCAGGCGCGGTAGTTTTCCTCCGACATGCCCATCGAACTGTACTCTTCGACGTAACCGATGAAACCGCCGGTCTCCACGCCCAAGAGGTCGTAAAGACGCCGGGCCTCCGCGTAGATTTCCTCCGGGGTCCCCCGGATGGAGACCGTTTGGTAGCTGATCGGCATCAGGAAGCACTGCTTGCCGCGCAGGCGCTCGCCCACGGCCGCGACGTCGACCACGTTCGGCTGGGCGATGTTCAGCACGTCGACCCCGATCTCGTGAAAATCCTCGGCGATCGCGGCGAAGTTGCCGCAGCAGTGGAACCAGACGTCGAGCCCCGCCTCGTGGGCGAGGGCGAACTGCCGCCCGTACCGGGGCTTGAACAAGCGGCGCCACATGCCCGGCGAGATCATCAGCCCGCTCTGCGTGCCCCAGTCGTCGGCAAAATGGATGCCGTCGAAGCCGTGCCGGGCGGCCAGCGCCGCCACGTCGCACTCCCAGTTGATGATCCGGTCCATGAGCGTGCCGAACCGCTCGACGTCGAGCAAAAAATCCTCCATGCTGTTCTCGAAGCCGCGCAAGAGCGTGTAGACCGTAAACCCGCTCAGGTCGAGACTGGCCAGCCGATAGCGATCGCCGCACTCCTCGAAGAAGCTCGGCGCCGCGGCCAGTCGCTCCTCTTCGTTAAGCGGAGGGGACCGGAACGTTTCGACCGCGCTTAGGTCGGGCAGGTGCGGCTCGGCAGGCTGGCCCATGGTGCCGTCGCCGAGCGACTCCAGCCGGTATCCCCATTCGTTCTGCGAGGCCGTTCCCTCCACCTCGTTCAAAGAGAGGTGATAGACCATGCAGTCGCCTTCGGCCTGATCCGCGTTGACGAACCAGAGCGGCACCCGCGCGGGGGACTTGAATTGGATGGCCTGGCGGACGAGATCTCGGCGGGAGGTCACGTGGAGCGTTCCATGCGGGTGGTGTTTGGGATGTCCGGGCTAAGCCGCAAGCGGCTCTTGGTCGCTTGTACAAAGCGCGCGGCGGTCATTCCGGCTTGGCGAATTCCCCCTGCATCACCGGCGGGAGCATGCGGACGTTGCCCTGCTGGTCGCAGAAGTAGAGCCGCGACTGGGAGGGCTTGCGGCCGTGGCCGTCGGCCCAGAGGGCGTAGAAGTCGGCGTGGGCGTTGACCGGCTTGCGGCAATACGTGTGATTCATCGGGCTATCGCGCGTCAGTTGCCTGACCATCGTCCAGGTCTTGCCCTGATCGGTGCTCGTCCACATGGCCACCTCGCCGCCGGTGTTGTAGCGTTGGGGGCCGGGCTCGGTGGGGCCGATGATCCGCCACAGGGCGTCGCTTTCGACGTAGAGTGAGCCGGTGTCGTAGTTGTTGTCGGACCGGATCGACCCCAAAAGCTCCCACTCGTCGCCGGTCCATCGGGCCGTACACCAGGTGCGGGGGTCGTTCACGGGCCCCGACTCCCAGCCGCCGCTGGTGAGATAGAGGATCACGGGCCGCCCGGCGGAGTCGAAGGCGAGGTCCTTCATGTAGACGTTCAATCCTTCGGCCCGGTAGTCGTGGACCAGGGCGGGGTTGTCGGGCGCGGTTAGGGGCAGATCGATCACTTCGCCCCGGACGTTGCGCCAGGTGCGGCCGAAGTCGACGGTTTCCATGTAGTAGAGATTGGTCCGCCAGTTGAGCCCCTTCGGCTTGGGGTGAAAGTTCAGTGCCGTGCCCACCTTGTTGCCCTGCTGCCAGCTTATCTGGTAGTGGCCCATTTCGACGTGGGCGAGCATCTCGGGTTCGGTCCAGTCGCGTCCGTTCGGGCTGGTCATCTGGAAGAGCCGGCGCCCGCCGCCGTACTTGGTGTGCAGGAACAGGAACCCCTGCCCGGGGATGAAGTAGGGCTGCGTGTAGGAGAAGTTCGTCGTGAGCACGCGCTCGAACGCGTCGATCGAGTAGGGCTCGGTGCTCGTCCAGATGTAGGAGGGCCGGCCGGTGCCGTGGGAGCTGGAGAAGATCCAGAGGTGGCCGTCGGCGTCGAGCGAGAGGACGGGGTTGTCGTGGGCGTCGTCGGTTTTTTTGTCCACCAGGATCCTCGGGCGGGGCACCATGCCCGTCTTGTGATCGTAGTAAGAAACCATGTGCAAGAGCGTGTTCTTCTCCTTCGGGGAGCCGCCATAGCAGAAGAAGGTCTTGCCGGCCTCGGGGGCGTAGACGGCGAACGGGCGGTGCTTTGCACAATAGGTGCCCAGCCCGCCGCTGTACTTGTAGACGTACTCGTCGTCTTGCCGCTGATTCGAGTACCAGATGCCGCGATAGCCGTCGTCCTTTTGGCAGACGACTCTTTTCGATTCGGCCTCCTCTTCGGCGGCGGCCCGAGCGGGCGACCCGGTTACGACGCCGCAAAGGATCATGGTTGACAGCAGAGCGAGTCTTGTTGGGCTCATGGCGGAATCTCGATGCGGTTTGGGAAGGGGACAGTCCCATTTTCCCAACGGGAAAATTGGGATAGTCCCCGAGTCTACAACTTTAGTCTGCCCGCGTTCGACGTGCAACGGTTGCTCCGGCGACGGGTGGGGCGGTTTCTCGCGCGCGGCTCGACCGTGCCGGGTTGGTTCGGCTACAATGCCGTTTGGGCGTTTCGTTGCTGTTCGGCGGCCTGGTTTGTGCGAGGGCGGTGGACCACGATCGCCGACGTGCCGTCGGCGGCTAAACGTCGGGATCGAAGTGGGCGGAAGACGAGGGGCGATCGAGAGGGAGCCGGCCGTGCTGTTGCGTTTGCTTCTGCTGTTTACGCTGATTCCTTTGGCCGAGCTGGCCCTGCTGGTTTGGATCTCCGAGCACGTGATGGGCCTCTCGGCCACCATCGGGCTGGTGATCTTCACCGGCGTGGTGGGCGCATGGCTGGCCCGCCAGGAAGGGCTGCGGTGCTGGATCGAGGTTCAACGGCAACTGGCCGAGGGTCAGCTTCCGGCCGAGCCG
>JBDRTC010001181.1:0-10026 GCA_043824335.1 Planctomycetota bacterium
GTCACGACGTTCAAGACCCTGTCCCTCCAACGAGGAGAACTCGGATGACCAAAGATCCCTTCCACAAGACCCGAGAGCGGCGCCGGCATTCGCGGCGGCGATTTCTTGCCGGAGCGTTGGCTGCGATCGCCGCCCCGCAGGTCATCCCCGCTTCGGCGTTGGGTCGAGGCGGCCAGCTTACCCCAAGCGACCGGATCACGATCGGTATGTTCGGCGTCGGCAATCGGGGGAGCAGCTCGTTGCGTGCCATGCAGCCCTTGCCCGATCACCAGGTCGTCGCCATCGCCGATTGCCGCCGCAGCCGGGCCCTGCTGGCCCAGGAGCAGGTCAATGGCTTCTATGCCCAGCGGTTGGGGAAGCAGGAGTTCCACGGCTGCGAGATCTATGGCGATTTCCGCGACGTGCTCGCCCGCGACGACGTCGACGCCGTCTGGGGCTGCGTGCCCGATCATTGGCACGGCGTGGTTTACAGCCGCGTGATCGAGGCGGGTAAGGACCTTTACGGCGAGAAACCGGTCAGCCGATGGATCGCCCAGGGAATCAAGGTGCGCGACGCCGTCCGCCGATTCGCCTGCGTCTTCCAGACCGGCACCCAACAGCGCAGCTCCCCCCACTTCCGCCACGCCTGCGAGCTGGCGCGAAACGGCTACCTGGGCGAGTTGAGCACGGTGGAAGTCGGCGCGCCGGGCGGGCGCTCCTACCCGGTCGAGCCGCCTTGCGATCCGCCCGAAGGTTTTGATTACAACTTCTGGACCGGACCGGCCCCTTACATCCCGTTCGACAAGAAACGGTGCGAGTGGCTGGCCATGTACATGATTTCGCACTACTGCGCCGGCTTCATCACCAACTGGGGCGTTCACCACCTCGACATCGCCGGGTGGGGGTGCCCCGAGACGTTCGAGAAACCGTTTGAGATCGAAGGCACCGGCGTGCTTCCGGCCGAGGGCATGACCGACACCTGGATCTCCTGGCAAATGGAACTCCGCTGGCAAAGCGGCCTTAAGATGAGCTACACGAACACCGGGAACCCGAACGAACAGGGCTGCCGGTTCGTCGGCGACAAAGGTTGGGTCCACGCCAACCGGCAAGGCATTTGGGCCGAGCCGGCGTCGCTGTTGGACGTGAAGCTCGGGGCTGCCGACACGCCGCTTCACGCCAGCCCCGAGCACGAAAACCCCTACACGGGCCATACGGCCGACTTCTTCCGCTCGATCCGCACGCGCCAGGACCCCGTTTCTCCGGTCGAGGCGGGCCACGCCGCGAGCACCCTGGGGAACGTCTCCGACATTGCCCTGCGACTGGGACGCAAGCTCACCTGGGACCCTGCCGAGGGTCGCTTCCTCGGCGACGACGAGGCCAACGCGATGCTCTCGCGAGCCGACCGCAGCCCGTGGACCATCTGAACCCGTCCGCAAGAAAAGGATAAACCGTGATCTTCCAAACCAGAGACCTTGCGTTGTCGCTGCTTGTCGCCGCCCTTGTCGCGGCGGGCGGCTCTCGCGTGGCGGCCCAAATGGCGGACGAGGATGCCTGGAAGGCGCTGCCGACGTACGAATACGGCCAGGACATGGCCGCGATTCTGACGATCGACCGAGCGGTGATTCAAGCGATGGCCTCTCCGGCGGCGCGATCGGCGTGTGCCGCGCGCTTGGCCGCCATTCTGGAAGCGGACGAGACGACGCCTGCCGCCCGGCAGTACGTCTGCTTTCAGCTTCGGCAGGTTGGCACCCCGGCCGAGGTTCCCGTGCTGGCCCGGTTGTTGGGAACGAGCGAAACCTCAGAGATGGCCCGCTACGCCCTCGAGGCGATCCCCGGCGAAGCGTCGTCGGCCGCGATGCGCGGGGCGCTGGCAACCATGAAGGGCGACCTGCTGGTCGGCGTGATCCACTCCCTGGCCGCCAGAAAAGACGTCGGCTCGGTGGCGGCACTGGAACGCATGAGCGAATCTTCGGAGGAGCCGGTTCGATCGGCCGCGCTTTGGGCACTGGGGAACATCGCCGGCGACGAGGCGGCAAACTTCCTCCGTGCTCGCGCCGAGAAGGCGGGCATGCCGACCCCGCAAAACCTGGCTCTCCCCCTACTGCGATGCGCCGACGCCCTGGCCGCCGCCGGCAAGACCGAAGAGGCCCGGGCGATTAGCGAGGAGTTGAGCCAGGCCGGCCAGGCCCCGGGCGTCCGCCGCGCGGCCCTCGGGGCGCTTCTGCGTCTTGAGGGAGAGGGGGCCGAAGCGACAGAGCTCGCCTGGTTCGCCGGTGAGGATGCCGACCGGCGCGTCGTCGCGGCGGGCCAGCTCGGACGCGTCTCCGAGGAACAGCTCGACAACCTGGCAACGCGGCTGGCCGACCTGCCCGACCCCAGCAAGCTCACGCTGATTGAAGTCCTGGCCTCGCGCCGCGGCAAGGAGACGCTGCCGCTGGTGATGTCCCTGGTCGCAAGCGAGAAGCCGGAACTCAAGCTCGCCGGAATCCGCTGCCTGGGGATGGTGGGCGATCGGTCGGCCATCCCGCTCCTCATCGAAACGCTTTCCGCCGGGGGCGAGCTGACCGAAGCGACCGGGCAGGCGCTCGTCGGACTTCCCCGCAAGGAAGTGAACGAAGCGCTGCTCGACGCGCTCGACGGCAAACCTGAGTCGCGGGTCCCGGTCATCGAGGTGCTCACCAAGCTCAAGTGCTACGAGGCGATCGACCCGCTCATCGCGATCGCCGCGCGGACCGACCCGGCCGAGTACGGCCCGGCACTCGACGGCTTGCGGGGGATCGCCGATCCCGATAAGACCGACGTGCCGCGCCTCGTCAAGCTCCTTTTGGGCACGCCGCGCGGCAAGCACCGCGACGAGGTGGAAAAGACGCTCCTAATCGTCTGCGACAAGCTGCCCCAGGGAGCGGATCGGGCGGGGCCCGTGCTCGACGCGCTCAGCGGGGTCGATCCTTCGGAGGCCCCAGAATACCTCCCCTTGCTCGGCCGGCTTGGCGGGCCAAAGGCCCTGGGCCTGATCGAATCGGCCCTTGCCGGCTCCAACCCGGAGGTTCAAGAGGCCGCGGTCCGCGCCTTGTGTAACTGGCCCAATGCCGAGGTGGCCGACCGGCTGCTCGATATCGCCTCAAGCTCCCAGAACAGGGCCTATCGCCAATGGGCCCTTCGAGCCTACGTGCGCGTGGTGAGCCTCCCGAGCGACCGGCCCGAGGCGAAAACCCTTGCCATGCTTCAAGAGGCGATGAAGCTCGCCCAGACCGCGGAGGACAAGCGGTTGGTGCTTGAGCGAGCCTCCACGGTTCGCACCATGGAGGCGGTCTCCTGGATCGCCGGGCACCTCGACGATCCGGCCCTGGCCCAAGCGGCGTGCCAGGCGATCGTCGAGCTGGCGCATCACCGCTTCCTGCGTCAGCCCAACATGGACCGTTTCGGCCCCATTCTGGAAAAAGTGAGCCAAACGAGCAACGATCCCGCCGTGGTGGAACGGGCGAAGCGCTACCGGCTCGGACTCTAATGCCTCGTGACGTTTGACCTTGTGGGTGGCACGGGCATAGAATTGGGGCATTCGAGAAAAATCCACCTTCGCAAGCACGGGAGAGAGCCGCCATGAAGCGAAAAGTCGAGTCGTCGGATACGCCGCGCCGGAAGTCCTCGCGACGGGAGTTTTTGGCCACCAGCGGCAAGGCGGCCGCCGGGAGCGCGGCACTGGCCGCGATGGCCGTTCCGCGGGTGCACGCCGCGGAGGATAACACGATCCGGTTGGCCCTGATCGGCTGCGGCAGCCGCGGGAGCGGGGCCGTGGGGAACGCCCTGTCGGTCCCCGACAGCGGCCCGGTCAAGCTCTACGCCATGGCCGACGTGTTCGAGGACCGGCAGACCGCGTCGCACAAGGCCCTAATCGCGAAATTCGGCCAAGCGATCGACGTTCCGCCCGAGCGGCGGTTCATCGGGTTCAAGGCCTACCGCAACGCCATCGACCTGCTCCGCCCCGGCGACGTAGCCCTGCTGACCACCCGGGCCTACCCCCGGGCAACTCACCTCGATTACGCCGTCGAGAAGGGCGTGAACGTGTTCATGGAAAAATCGTTCGCTCCCGACCCGGGTGGACTCCACCGAATGCGCCGCGCCGGCAAGGCGGCCGAGAAGAAGAACCTCAAGATCGCCTCCGGCCTGATGTGCCGCCACAGCGTTGCGCGCCAGGCGCTAGTCCAAAAAATCCGCGACGGCGAGCTGGGCGACGTCCAGCTCATTCGGGCTGCCCGCCACGGCGGCGGACGCGGCCTCGCCCCGCACAAACCCGACCAGAACGAGCTCGAGTGGCAGGTCCGCCGCTCGGTCGATTTCCTCTGGGGCTCGTCGGGCATCTTCATCGAGCTGTTGATCCACCAGGTCGACGAGTGCTGCTGGCTCAAAGACGCCTGGCCCGTCACGGCGCACGGCATCGGCGGGCGCATCCCCTCGAGCACCGATTGCGGCCAGAACCTCGATGCCTACTCGATCGAGTACACGTTCGCCGACGGCACGACGGCCCTGGTCGGCAACCGTAACACTTCCGGCTGCCACAACGATTTCGCCACCTACGTTCACGGCGCCAAGCGGGCCGCCCAGTTCTCCGGCAACATCCACGCAGCCACCGTGCACACTTACAAAGACCAGCGAATCGACAAGGACAATATCGATTGGAGCGCCGACGAAGAGCCCTGCAACCCCTGGCAGGCCGAGTGGAACGTGCTCATCGACGCCATCCGCAACGACCGGCCCCACAACGAGACGGAGCGGTCGATGCTGTCGAACCTGGTGTCGGTGATGGGTCGCGCGGCCGTCCACTCCGGGAAGCTCATCACCTGGGACGAGATGCTCGCCTCCACGTTCCAGTTCTGCACGTACGTCGACGACCTCGACTACGACAGCCCCGTCCCGGTTCAGGCCGATGCCGAGGGCCGGTATCCCGCCCCGGTCCCCGGCACGTGGTCGGAAATCTGAAGCCCCGGGGACGTTACAGAAACCGTAACATTTCAGCCGTCTGAAGCCACACGACGAGACGCGCGCACAACCTCGGTCCCAAGCTCTGCTTGGGACCTCACGTCGGGTGGCTTCCGTCTCACCGAAAAGGATCGCCAAAGGAAAAGCGCATGAAATTGCCCTACACGCGAACTGCCCTTCTCGCGGCACTGCTCCTCCTGCCGGGCTGCCGCGGCGGCGATTCCGCCGCGCCCAAGGGGCCCGAGCCAACGTCTGCCGGCAGCACCGTGGAGCAAGCCGCCGAACCGGTTGCCGCCGAACCGGCCGCCTCCGGCGCCGTCGAAGCGCTCGAGCCGCTGGCGACTGAGCTGAAGCGGGACGGCGAAGGCCTTGTGATCGAGGTCAGCTTCCGTGGAGCCGCAATCGACGACGGCGCCCTGGGGCACCTCGCGGAGCTGCCACACTTGCGATCGGTTCTCTTGAACGATACGGCGGTCACCGACGAGGGGATGGCCGCGCTCGGAAAAGTCGCCACGCTCGAAAACCTGGACCTCCGCGGCTGCAAGATTTCCAACGCAGGCCTGGCGCACCTGGCCGGGCTGACCAGCCTGCGGGCGCTCAGGCTCTCCGGCAAGGACGGCAAAACGACCGTCGACGACCAGGGGCTCGCCGCCGTGGCGGGGATGACGAACCTGAAGGTCCTGACGCTCGACTTCCTCTGGGTCAGCGAGGAGGGGCTCTCTCAGCTCGGCGAACTAAAGAACCTCGAAGAGCTGTATCTCGCCAAAACGCTCGTGGGCGACGAGGCGCTGGCCATCCTGCCGCAGTTCCCCCGGCTCAAGAAGTTGCGCATCTCCCAGTCGCAGGTCACTAGCGAGGGGCTGGCCCACCTGGCCAAGCTGGCCGAACTCGAAGAGCTGGACGTAAGCGAGTGCGTTCAGATCACCGACGACGGGCTCGCCCACCTGGCCGGGATGACGCAGCTTGCGCGCCTCAATCTCTGGCGGGTGCCGATCACCGACGCCGGCGTGGCCCACCTGGCGGGCTTGACCGAGATGCGGTGGCTCAATCTCGACAACACGCAGTTGACCGACGCCGGCCTCCAGCACCTCTCCGGGATGAGCGAGCTAACGTTCCTGCACCTCGGCTCGACGCTCGTTTCCGACGCCGGGCTCGCCCACCTCGAAACGCTCACCTCTCTAAAAGACCTCAAAGTCACCCGCACCGCCGTCACGGCCGCCGGCGTCGAAAAGCTCAAGCAAAAGCTCCCCGACACCGAGATCCAGCTCCAATACATCGCGGGCCAGTAGGCCGACCGCTCACGAAGGGGCGGCGGGTGGCAAGGGGACGGCTCCCAAAACGAACCGGAGACGCAATCGGGACGGACCCCAACGGGGCCCGACAACAAAGCCCAGGGTCAGCTCCGGCGGCGCAGCCGCGGAGCGCCACCCTGGGTTGCGGACGTCAATCCGAGATCAACCCTGTAAGGGTTGCACAGCACCGCGCTCATTGTGGAACCCTTTCAGGGTTCGGGCCATTCGATCCATCCGTTACCCAGGGTGGCGCGGCTGCGCCGCTGACCCTGGGCTGGGTTGTCGAACCGCTTCGCGGTTGCTGCGGAACGGCCCGGGTGGCATGCCCTCGCGGAGCGTGGGCATGTGCCTATCGAGCATGGCGACGCAAGCGACGCCATGCCACCCGGGAGACATGGTTTTCCGACAAAGCCTGGTATCGAGTTATTCCTCGGCCACCCCTACGCCACTTCCCACCCCGGGCGGTACTCCTTGCGGATGTACTTCTCGGCGGCGGGACAGTTGGTGGCTTGGAGGTTGGCGGCGTCCCACTCGAGCTTTTCGCCGGTGCGGTAGGCCACCGTGCCCAGGAGGACGGCCTCGGTCAGGGCGCCGGAGTAGTCGAAGTTGCACGTCGTGGGCGAGCCGTCCTTACAGGCTTTGATCCATTCGGCGTGGTGGCCGATCGAAGGCGGGATCGTCGGCTCGGGCGGCTTGTAGCCGGCGAATTTTTCCGTGGGGAAGAGCCGGTGGCTGCCGTAGTCGGCGAACATCTTGCCCTCGCTCCCGACGAACATCACGCCGCTCCCCGGCACGCGCTCGCCGGCGACCTCGCGGGGGATCAGGTTGCCGTCGTACCAGGTGAACCCAACCGGCGGCAGCCCCTCGCGCTCGGGAAACTGGTAGCGGACGATCAGCCCCAGGGGGCACGTTTCCGGATGTACCTCGGGCCCCTCCGCTTCGCAATGGGTTGGGTGCCGCAGCTTGAGGGCCCAGAACGGCAGGTCCATGTAGTGGCAGGCCATGTCGCCGAGCGTGCCGCTGCCGAAATCCCACCAGCGGCGCCAATTGCCCGGGTGATAAATGCCGGGCCAGAACGGCCGCTCCGGCGCCGGGCCGAGCCAGAGGTCCCAGTTGAGCGTGGCGGGCGGATCCTGGCCGCCTTCGGGACGCTCCCCGCCGCCCCAGCCCTTGCCGACCCAGACGTGGACCTCGTTCACGTCGCCGATCGCCCCGGACTCGATGATTTCCACCACGCGGCGGTAGTTCTCAACGGCGTGGATCTGGGTGCCCAGTTGCGTGGCCACGCCGTGCTTCTTGGCGGCCTCGGCGACCAGCCGTGATTCCTGGACGGTGTGCGTCAGCGGTTTTTCGCAATAGGCGTGGAGCCCGGCTCTGATCGCCCGGATCGTTGCCGGGGCGTGGTGGTGGTCGGCCGTTGCGACGACGACCGCATCGAGCTTGGGGGCTTCCATCTCGATCATCTCGCGGTAGTCGACGTAGGTTCGGGCGTCGGGGAACTGTGCCGCCGCCCGGTCGAGGTAGTTTTTGTCCACGTCGCACAGGGCGACGATGTTTTCGCCCTTCACGCCGTTGATGTCGCCCGCGGCCCGGTTAGCCGTGCCCACGCAAGCGATGTTGAGCTTCTCGTTGGGCGACTTCGACTCGGCCGCGCCAAGCTCGCTCCACACCCCGCTGGAGACGGCGGCGGCCCCTGTTGCGGAAATCTTCAGAAAATCACGCCGATTGAAGCTCGACTTGCTTTGCATCGTCTCATTCCCAAAGGTAGACTGATTGACCAACGGACTCAGTAGGGGCAATTCTAGTCGGCGCGGCCGCGGGATGCAAACAGGAAAGGGGAAAAAGATGTCCGTCAAGAACGTCGTCTTCGTTTGGCTGTGTGTCGTCGGGACGCTCCACGCGGAGCCGCTGACGCTGCCGGTCCAGAAGCGTCCGGAGTGGCTTGAGCGCGACGGGATCGTGATGGCCGGGAGCTGGGAGCCGCTCTTGTTCCGCGTGCGCCGCGACGGCAGCGACGGCTACACCCCCACGGCCGACCAACGGGCCGCCTACCGGCGCGAGCACAGCCGGGACATGATCGCCCGGCTCAAGGCGCTGGGCGTCACCTTCGTGATGATGCACTGCTACAAGGGGGCGGGAATGGAAGCGGAACGGGAGAGCATGGCCGACGCGGTCCGGTTTTCCCGTCTCTGCCACGAGAACGGGCTCCGCGTGGGCGTTTACGTCTATAGCGGCGCTTTCATCTGGGAGCTGTTCTTCCAGGAAGTGCCGGAAGCCGAGGACTGGGTCGTCCGCAACCCCGGCGGCAACCTGCAAACCTACGGAAGCGCCAAGTACCGATACTACTGGAACCGCAACCACCCCGCGGCCGAAGCCTACTACCGCAACATCGTCCGCTTTGCCGTCGAGGACATTCAGACGGACCTGGTCCACTTCGACAACTACGCCGTGGGTCCCGGCCACGACGCCAACTCGGTCCTCCGTTTTCGCGAGTACCTCGGCAGCACGTTCTCCCCAAGTCTGCTGGAGCAGATGGGCGTGGCCGAGCCGGGTACGGCCCAACCCCCGGCGGCCGATTCGCCTTCGCCAAGCCTGCTCCGCCACGCGTGGGACGAGTTCCGCTCCCGCTCCCTGGCCGATTCCTACCACGCCATGAGCCGGTACGCCCGATCGTTGCGCTCCGACGTGCTGATCGAGTGCAACCCGGGCGGCGTTGGTCCGTGGATTCGTGCGCCGAGGGACCACGGACGCCTGCTCCAAGGGGGCGAGGCTTTCTGGGACGAGTCGAGAACCCCCAGCTTTGAGAACGGAAAGCTCCGCTCCCACATCCCAACCTACAAGATCGCCCGGAGCATGGAAAACTCGGCCTTCTGCTACACTACAACCCCGCTGGAAATGGCCGAGTCGATGGCCTTCAATCGCGATTGCCTGGGCGCGGTCGTCTGGTTCGAGTACGACAAGCTCGTCAAGAGCCCCGGCGTCGACGAGCCGGTCGCGACCGCCAAGCTGGCCCCCTTCATCCGCTTCTTCCACGAGCGCCGCGATCTGTTGCGCGGCGCGGAGGTCGTGGCCGACGTGGCCGTGCTGCGAAGCTTCCCCTCGCAGGTGTTCGCCGGTCCGACGTACGCCCAGCTCACCTTCAAGGTGGAAGAGACGCTGATCGACGGTCGCGCCTGTTTCCAAATCATCCACGACCATCAGCTCGACCGCCTCGAAAAATACCGCGCCCTGGTCCTGGCCGGCTGCGTGGCCATGTCCGGCGAAGCGGTCGAGAAGATCAAGGCGTACGTGGCGTCGGGCGGGCGCGTGTGCCTCGTCGGCCCGGCGGCCACCCACGACGAGTGGATGAGGCCGCGCGACGAGCCGGCGCTCGAGAACCTACCGGATGCTTCCGTCGTCCGCGTCGCCGGAACGGACGATGTTCTCGAAGCGATCCGACGGGCGTGCCAACAAGAGCTTTCCTTGACCGTCGACGGCGCGCCCGGGCTCTGCGCCGAGTTGACCGAACAGCCGAAGCGGCGGCTCGTGCACTTGGTCAATTACCGGGGCGACGGCCCGGTCAACGACGTTTCCGTTCGCGTCCGCCTTCCCGAAGGACAACGCGCCAAGAGCGTGACACTGGCCAGCCCCCGGCGCGCCGCCGACGTGGAGGTCCCGTTCACGCAAGAAGCCGACGTGGTGGCGTTTACCGTGCCGGAGGTTGTCGTCTACGAGATCGCCGTGATCGCCGGGGAATGATCCGCCGCCGTGGGGCTTGAAACAGCCCGGGCGGCGGGTG
>JBDRTC010001182.1:0-3559 GCA_043824335.1 Planctomycetota bacterium
AGGCTCCCGACCGGCTGGACCAGCAGCAGCTCGATCCCGCCGTTGGGGCCCTTGGGGAGCCGCTTGGTGCGAGGTTTTCGCAGTTTCCTGGCCTGTTTCTTCATCTTCGTCTTGGGCATGTGACCTTTGACCTCTGCAAGCGTGCCGTAATCAGATTGCGGGAGTAGCGATCCCGAATTCCTTTTCAGAACGGTATATTGTCATCGCCGCCGCCCGAGGGCCCGGAAGGCGGTTCGCCGTGGTCTTCCGAGGGAGGGGCCGCTTGGCTGTACTCGGAATCCTGCCGAGCGGGGGCCTGCTCGCCGGCCCCGCCTCCGCCCGCGCCTCCGCCGCCCCCGCCACGGCTTCCGAGCATCTGCATCCGGTCGCACACGACGCGCAACTTGGACCGCTTCTGCCCCTCGCTGGTTTCCCACGTGTCGAACTTCAACCGGCCCTCGATCAATACCGGGGAGCCCTTACTGAGGTACTCGCTGGCCACCTCCGCGGTCCGTCCCCAGAGGGTGACGTCGACAAACACCGGCTCATCCACCCATTCGCCGCTGGAGTTCTTGTACGCATTCTTGACGGCCAACCCAATATCACTCACCGCCGTTCCACTGGGAACGTATTTGAGTTCCGGATCGCGGGTGAGGTTTCCGAGCAGGATGACGCGGTTGTAGCTTGCCATGACGACCAAACTCCTTGGATACCAGGCACTCGGTGCCGCTCCCTTGTTATCCGAACCGCCCCACGGCTTTGGTTGGTCGGATGGAACCCGGCGGACGTGCTGGACAAACGTTCCCCAGCCAACCCACGCTAGCAAATCGATCCGTTTTCCGCAACCGGCCCCGAGAGGGACGCACCGGTGGCTCACTCCGCCTCGCCCTCGGATACCGGCTCATCGGCCACTGTCGCTCCGGCCGCCGCCGCCAGCTCTTCAGCCGGCTTTTCGGGGGGCTTGCCGGGGGGCTTGCCAATTTCTCGCTCGGCTCGCTCCCCGACTTTCTTGACCTGACCGGCCCGGGCATGTTCGACCAGCGTGTCAACGATCCGCGGGTCGATTTTCACGAATAGCACGCGGAGGATGTTGTCGCGAAGTCGGCATTGGCGGTTCAGGTCGGTCAGCTTCTCCCCGTCGATCCGGAAATAGGTGAGCCAATAGGTTCCTTTGCGGCGTCCCTTGATCGAATAGGCCAGACGGCGTTCCTCCCAGAGTCGGCTGATCAGGATCTCGCCTCCGGCTTCGCGGATCAGTTGGGAGACCTGGCTGCTGACGCCCTCCGGATCGCGCCCGTACCGGTTCGAGTCCAACAAAAACATCCCTTCGTAGACGTTCTCGGCCAAGATTTCTCTCCTCGTCGGACTTCTAGTTGTATTGGTTCATGCAGTGTTCGATGCCTTCGCGAACCCAGTCGACCGCGGCATCCGCCGCCCGCCAGATGGCTTCCTCGATTTCTGGCATCTCCCGCCGGGTAAACTTTCCCAGGACATAATCGGTGGCATCGCAGCCGCCGGACGGCTCGCCGATGCCGATCCGAAGGCGGGCGATCTCTTCGGTTCCAAGCCGGCGGACGATGTCGGCCAGCCCCTTTTGGCCGCCCGACGATCCTCGGACTCGAAACCGCAATCTGGCCAAGGGCAGGTTTAGGTCGTCGCAAACGACCAGCAAGTCTTCCCCGGGCAGCTTATAAAAGTCACGTGCCGCCAGCACGCTGGCCCCGCTGTTGTTCATGTACGTTATCGGGCTCAAGAGCAGCGCCTTGTGCCCTTCGAAGTTCGCTTCGACCACTTCCCCCTGGAACTTCGACTTCGCAGCGCCCAGGGAGAACTTGCGGGCCAACTCGGCCAGGACGGCAAAGCCAACGTTGTGTCGTGTTTCCTGATACTTGCGTCCGGGGTTTCCCAGTCCAACGATCAATTTCATGGAGGGCGCCGCCCGACCCGGGCTGAGGCCGGGTCTCGTCTCATCCCTCTTCTTCTTCCGGCTTACGCCCGATCACCTCCGGCTCGGCCGACTCGGCCGACTCGGCTTCCTCCTCTTCCGGCTCGGCGGCCGGCTCGACGCACTGGACGATGACCCGGTCCGGCTCGCAGAGGATCGAGGCCGTGCCGGGGAGTTCCAGATCGCCGGCCGTAATCGAGTCGTGGAGATTCAGTTGGTTGACATTCACGTTGATCCGATCGGGGATGTCGCCGGCCTCGCACTCGATCTCGACCCGGTGGGCCAATTGCTCGACCACGCCCCCCTCTTTCAGGCCAGGGGCTTCGCCGCGAAGCTCCAGCGCCACTTCCACTTGCACCTTCTCGTGCGCCGAGATGCGAGTGAAGTCGACGTGTAGGACGTTCGTTCCCCACGTGTCCCACTGAAGTTCCCGGATGAACGCCTGCTGGCTGACCGCTCCGGCAAGCTCCACCAGGCGACCCCCGTGGTGCACGGCCGCCTTGATTTCGTGGGCCGGCACCGACAGGCACACCGTCTCCTCGCCGTGGCCGTACAGCACGGCGGGGACGGCCCCGCGGCCGCGGAGCCGACGGTTAACGCGTTTTCCCCGAGTTTCACGCAGATCGACGTTCAGCACTTCCGCCATGGATATCCTCGATTGATGAAACAGCTCCTTGCATCCCGATTGCAAACCCCTCATTTTCTTCGGATCGCGGCGGAATGCAACCCCATCGCCGGAAGAGGGAACTATCAGCCCATCAGACCTGCTCTCGCTCCAAGTTCCCCCTATCCGAACCGAACATCCGGCTCACCGACTCATTGCGGTGGATCCGCTTGACCGCCTCCCCCAAAAGACGAGCCACGCTGAGCACCTTGATTTTTGGAGAATTTTTCTCTGGCGCCAGGGGGATGGAATCGGTGATAATCACCCCGTTGACCGGCGCCCGCTCGATCCGCTCCACCGCGTTGCAGCAGAGGACCCCGTGGCTCACGGCCAGGTAGATCTCTCTGGCCCCGGCGGCGTGGACCATCTCCGCGGCGCCGCAGATCGAGCCGCCGGTGGTAATCATGTCGTCGCAGATCAAGGCCACTTTGTCCTTGACCGGCCCGCCAATCAAGTTGGCCTGCTTCACGTCGCCGCCGGAGCGTCGTTTGTCGACGATGGCCAGGTTTCCCCCCAGATTGTTGGAGTGGGTCAGCGCCCGTTTGATGCTCCCTTCGTCGGGGCTGACCACCACGATGTCGTCTTCGGCGAGCCCCATTTCGCGGAAATACTCGTCAATGACCGGCTCCGCGTCGAGGTGGTCGACCGGGATATCAAAGAATCCTTGGATTTGGGCGGCGTGCAGGTCCATGGCGAGCACGCGGTCGGCCCCCGCCCGGGTGATGATGTTGGCCGCCAGCTTGGCCGTGATCGGCACGCGGCCGGCGTCCTTGCGGTCCTGCCTGGCGTACCCAAAATAGGGGATCACGGCCGTGACTCGCTCGGCGCTGGCCCGCTTGAAGCTGTCGATCATAATCAACAGCTCCATCAGGGTGTCGTTCACCGGGGGGCAGGTGGGTTGCACAAGGAAGACGTCGCGGCCGCGGACGTCCTCATCGATCTTGCAGGAGACCTCGCCATCCGGGAAGTTG
>JBDRTC010001183.1:0-2058 GCA_043824335.1 Planctomycetota bacterium
GAAGGCATGGCAAAATGGATCCCTTGCACCAGACACCCGTCCATGCTCCGCATCGCGTCCATCGAAAGATTGACGCGCGAAACCAGATCGGATACGGGAAGATGCTCTTCCCGCAAGATTTGGTAACGCTGGTCGAGCACGCGATCCAGAACCTCCACGAGCTTCTCTCGCTGACTGGACCCATTTTCCTCGTCTCGTCGGACCCAGACGCCGTACTGAGTCAATCGATTGAGGTGGTCGAAACACTCCGTAAGATCGACCCAGATCCCTTGCAGTTCCGACTCCTCGAACAGCGACCGGCAAATCTGCTCGAGCTTCTCTCGCGCCTCCGCCGAATGTTGATAAATTGGCAGCCGGCGGTCCACTACAATCACCGGATTGCCGCGCAGGGTCGAAGCCTGGCTCCACAACGGGTCGCGATCCTTCAGTCTGGTGCATTCATTCACGATCATCTGACGCATCCCGTCGTCCCGGGCCCGTCCGTACAGCACGATCTCCACTGGTCCGCCGGGCGCGTCCGGTGACTGTTGATAATAGGCCCCGGACACGCCGCAGCCCCGACCATAAGCCGCCTCGACGCGTTGCGTCGTGTTTGCCACCAGATCTGCCAATGGCAACGCGGCCTCTCTTACCAGGCCGTACTTCCCTTCACCCAGCCATTGGTCGAGGAGGTTCAGAACCTCACTTCGCTGGTTTGCTCGCTTATCTCTGTCCACCCACAGGCACACGTCATAGTAGGCGAGGTCGTCTCGGCGATCCTTGCATTCGGCCAGATCGACCCATGCGCCGTGCAACCGGGGATCATCGAACAGGACTTGGCGGATGGCGGCCAGCTTCTGACGGCCCGACTCCGACAGGACATCGCTTTTCAGTTGCCTGTCGACAACGACCACGCGGTTACCGCGCGGGCCGGGCAGTCGCGGTTTTCCCCAGGCGGGATTCGCCGCCATCAAGCGATTGCATTCGTCGATGATCCTCGATCGCTGCTCGTCGCGGAACACTTGTCCCTGCAGCACCAATTCCACCGCCGGCTGTTGAGAGTCGGGCACCTGCCGGTAGTGCCCCCCGGCCAGGAAGCAGCCCGGTCCGTACAGATCTCGGATTCGCCCTCGTAGTCCAGCAATCAGGTCGGAGAACGGCAGCGTGACCTCGTCAACCGTGACGTGCTGTCCCGTCCCCAGGGATTCGTCCAGGATCTTCTTAACCAGGGACCTCTGCTGAGCAGGGTCGACCGGCGGCAACGTGGGAACGACTGCGCGTGGCGTCCGCTCCTGCGGCTCTGGTTGAGCGGCCTCGCACTTGACGAAGTGGGGACAGCCGCATGAGTCGGTCCACACGCAAAACTGAGTCTCCGAGGGCGCCCCCTTTGCCGGACTTCCAGCGGCAACCAGCTTGGGCGTGAACGGCCCGTTCAGCCAGAGGTAGACCTCGTAGTGGTCCCGGCGTCTCTCGTGGTCGAAGCACTCCGCCAGGTCGATCCATACGCCGCGGAGACGGCTGTCGGCGGCGATCGCCTGGCGGACTTGCGTGCGCAGTTCTTTCAGTTGATCTGAGGGCTCATACAGGTCCAGTTTGCGGTCCGCGACAACCAGTTTTGCGTCCCGCGGACTGGGAAGACGATTGAACCCCAGATCCGCTCGCAGCATCTCAGTCGCGCGATCGACGATGCGCTGTTTCTGCCAGTCCTCAAACACCCGGCCGTAAAGGACCAGTTCCACGCTGCTCGATTTGTCCCCTGCGTTGGCGGCCGCGTCCTGCGAGGCAGCCCGATAGTAGCCCCCTCGAACGAAACAGCCTTTGCCGAAGTCCTGTGCCACGCTGAGCCGCAACTCGCTCAACAGCCGCGACAACGGCAGGCGGGCCTCCGCTGCGATTGCGTAACGGTCCTTTCCCAACGCAGTGTCCAACAGCTTAGTGATCTCGGCGCGCTGCATGTCGGCTCGCGACAGTTGGGGGGTGGACGACGTGCCGCCCTCCGCCGTCAAGGGCTGCGCTTCGTCTAACCAGAGGTAAACCAGGTAGTGGTCCGGCTGATCGTCATGGTCCCTGCAATCCGCC
>JBDRTC010001184.1:0-8531 GCA_043824335.1 Planctomycetota bacterium
CCCAAAGACACCGTGCGATCTATAGTCTGTCCCGCTTGGGAGTGGGACAGCGCGAGGACGGATGTGACGATCGGCCCGCCAGACCTCGGCCACCTTCCCCCCGCCCGGCCAAGCTATGCTTTACGAAGGAAACACCCCTCGGAGGCCAAGATTTTCCGTTCTCTCCTTTTGTGTACTTCCCCATGATCGACGTCAAAGAGATCAACCAGATCGACCAGCTCGACGACTACCGCTTCGAGTGGCGGTCGCTTCTCGGTCAGACGCAAGGGGCGTCGTTCTTCCACTCCCTGGACTGGCTGGAGGTCTACTGGCGACACTTTGGAGCGGACAAGAAACTCCGGACGCTCGTCGTCTCCTCCGACGGCCGCCTGATCGGCATCCTTCCTCTGATGGTGCTCAAGGAACGGACGAAGGTCGGCCGACTCCGGACGCTCACTTATCCGTTGCACGACTGGGGATCGTTCTACGGACCCATCGGGCCGGACGCCGAGGCCATTCTCACCGCGGGCTTGGAGCATATTCGCCACACGCGCCGGGATTGGGACATCGTGGAACTCCGCTGGATCGATCCGTCGGCAACCAGACCGCAAGAAACGCAACGGGCCATGGAAAGCGCCGGTTTCCCGGCCTGCCAAAGCGAGTGGAACCGCACGGCCGTCGTTGACCTCGACGGCACCTGGGAAGACTACCTCGCCGGCCGCCAGAGCAAATGGCGGAACAACTTCCGCCGATGGCAGCGAAAGCTGGCCGGGCAGGGGAAAGTCACGCACGTGCGCTACCGACCTCGCGGCCAGCCACACGCCGACGCCGACCCTCGCTGGGACCTTTACGACGCCTGCGAGGCGATCGCCGCCCGAAGCTGGCAGGGGGCTTCGACAACCGGCACCACGCTGTCGCACGAGTCGGTCCGGCCGTTTCTGCGCGACGTCCACGTCGAGGCGGCCAAGGCCGGGGCGCTGGATTTGAACCTCCTGGAACTCGACGGAGAGCCCTTGGCCTTCGCGTACAACTACTACCACGAAGGTTCGGTCTACGGCCTCCGCGTAGGCTACGACGCCGCCCAATCCCGCAACGGAACCGGCAGCCTCCTCTACACGCACACACTTCAAGACAGCTTCCAACGGGGCGATCACACCTACGACATGGGGGTCGGCTCCTTCGAGGCCAAGCGGCATCTCCTCACCCGGGTTGTGCCCATCCTGCGATACAGCCATTACCACCCCACGGCGGCCAGAGCACAGCTCGTGCGGCTGAAGCGCTGGGCCGAGGGCCGTTTTTTCCCGCGAGAACAGGCAGCGACCCTCACGGCCGGGGCTTGAGAATCATGTGACACTCGAATTTGTGGGTGGCACTGGCTGCTTGTCAGCCAGTGCATCCCGCTGAGTCTCGCCCAAGACGGCCACTGGCCGACACCTTCCGCCCGCCCCGGCAGAAGGGTTGAACGTGCGGGGATGATCGGGGTAAACTAAGCACGTCTATCCACCCGCCATTCACCCGCCCCACGCCGGAGGAGTCAGGAAATGAGCCCCGAAAACGAAGACCGCGGCGACGAAAAGAGCAAGAAGGGGATCTCGCGACGGTCGTTTCTGGAGCTTTCCGGGGCGACGGCGCTATTGGCCACGGGAGATCTGCTCACGCGCGCCGGGCGGGCGTATCCGCAGGAGACCGGCAAGACCATCCGCATGGGAGTCGTCGGCGGTGGGTTCGGGGCCGGCTTCTGGTGGCACGAACATCCCAACTGCGTGGTCACCGGCGTGACCGACCTCTATCCACAAAGGCGGGAGCACCTGCGAAACCGCTACAGGTGCGACAAGGTCTACGACTCCCTGGAGACGATGATCAAGGAGGCCGACGACATCGACGCCGTGGCCGTCTTCTCCGGCGCCCCCGATCATCCCAAGCACGTGAAGATGTGCATGGAGCGCGGCTGGCACGTCGCCAGCGCCGTCCCCGCCTGCCTCACGCTGGAAGAGGCCGCCATGCTCAAAGAGGTGAAGGAGAAGACCGGGCTCACCTACATGATGGCCGAATCGAGCTGGTATCGGCAGGAGTGCATTTTCGCGAGGAACTTCTTCCGCGAGGGCGGTTTCGGCGAGCTGTTCTATTCGGAAGTCGAGTACTATCACGACGGCGGCGATCTGAAGAAGGCCGTCGAAAACAAAGGAGGGCTCCCCTACAATCCCGACGGAACCCGCTCGTGGCGATGGGGCTTTCCTCCCATGCTGTATCCCACGCACTCCCTCGGATACCTGACCGGCGTTACCGGCGAACGGGTGACCAAAGTGTCGTGCCTCGGATGGCGCGGCGGCAGCCCGGAGCTGAACCAGCACCCCTTCCGGGTCGACAACGTCTACGACAACCCGTTCTGGAGCCAGGCCGCCATGATGCTTACAGACAAGGGCCACATGTGCCGCTGCAACGTCTTTTGGCTCTGCGTGGCCGGCGGCGAGCGGGCGCAGTGGTTCGGCGACCAAGCCACGCTCTACATGCCCACCGGGGGAGTGAACCAAGCGATCGAGAGGATACGTTCCAAGGGGGCTGAGGACTGGGCCGTGCCCGAGTACTGGAAGTCGGACATGCTCCCGGAGAAGATGCGGCACGCCTCGGGGCACGGCGGCTCGGCGGTGTTCATCTCGGCCGAGTTTATCAACGCCCTGTTGGAGGAGCGCGAGCCGGAGTGCGATCTGTACGACTCCCTGGCGATCACCGTCCCCGGCATTGTCGCCCACCAGTCGTCGTTCAAAGACGGCGAACAGCTCGACGTGCCCCAGTTCGAGCGGCCGAAAGCGTAGAGCGATCAATCCTCAACCACCAGCCGATAGGAAGCCGTCTGGCTCTTGCCGAACTGGTCGGAAACCGCGATCACCACGTCGAACGTTCCCGACTTCTCCGGCTTCCCGGAGATCACGCCGGTCTTCGGGTCGAGCGACAGTCCCTCGGGCAAGTCGATCGCGGCGAACGTGTGCTCCTCTCGGTCCCAGAAGGCTGCGTTGTACGATGATTTCGGGCTCGGGCGGCACCTGAGGTCGCCGATCGAACCGATCACCCTGGCCTCGTGGCGGTAGGCTTGGCCCACCTTGGCCTTCCGTTCGGGTTCCGTGACCACGAAGGGGCGTGGCACCTCGGCGAAGTCCGACGGCCCGCTCTCGTTCCCCGCCGCATCGACGGCCACCACGCGATAGTAGGCCTTGTTCGTGCTGGGCTGCTCGAGGCCGGGGCCCACCACCGGGAGCGACGTCTCAGTAACCCGGGCGATCAGGTTCGAGGGTGTTTTGACCATCCCGGCGTCGGGGGCGTTTGAGGGCTTGGCGCCGAACTCCTCGATCGTGCGGACGAAGCCCTTGCCGCGGTTCACGAGGTGCTCCACGTCACTGGCCGTAAACCCCCTTTCATCGCTCCCGTAGACCTTGTAGCCGGCCGGCGGCTCACCCTGCGGATTGGCCTGCCAATGGAGCGTGAAGCCTCGTTGGTCGTCGGAGGCCAGCTTCAGATCCAGCGGAACGCCGGGAGCGTTCACGCGGAACTTAAACGTCGGGCTCCACGCGCCCCAGATCCCCGTTGCATCGCGGGCGCGCACCCGCCAGTGATACGTCGTGTCGGGATTCAAGAGGCCGACGTAGGGCACGGTCCACTCCGGCTTTCCCTGCGAGGGAGTGAGTGACGTGAGTCGCTCGAAATTGGGCGATAGCGGCCAGCGCATGTCGGCGTGCTCGGAAAGCTCGAAGTGATAGTCGACGATCGGGTCCCCGTCAGGGTCCTCCGCGGCCGCCCAGTGGAACGACACTTGAGAGCCCGGCACGGTCGCGCCGTCTTCGGGGGCGATGGCCTTGGAGGGGACCTGCGGCGGGCGCCAGGCGGTTCGCTCCAGCCAATGGTGCGTGATGCGAACTTGCCGGCCTTCCTCGTTCGAGTCGGTGTAGACGATCCCGTTCGTTCCCACCTCAAGCTCGGGCAGGCCCAGGAGCGACGTCTGGACATCGTTCTCAAACGAGATATCTCGCGCCTCGGAGTCGCCCCGAAGGACAAGCTGCAACCAGAACTGGTAGGTCGGCCGGCCGCGCGGGGAGACGATCTCGTCCAACGACGCCGCCAGCTCGGCCGTGCCCGACTCGGCGCCCGAGGCGACTGCCTGCCATTTCTGGCGATCGGTGCTGTAGCGCCACTCGGCCGAGGCCCCCTCTCCCAACCGAACGTTGGCGCTCGCCTTCCCGCCGACGAAGACGTAGGGGCTGGCGAAGCTCCACGTGATCACGCCGGGGCTTGAGTCGCTTTCCGGCCGAATCGTTCCGGAGGAGTTGTCGAATCGTGCGTTCTCCGCGCCGTCCGCTGCTCGCTCAGCCGTCGCACTGGACAGGTCCGGCCGATAGCGGAGCTTGCCGTTGCGGAGGTCGTCGTAGGCGGTCGGTCCCCATTGGGCGAGACTTCCCAGCCCGTCGCGGTGCGGCTCCCCTTCCTTCGGAGCCTTCCCCGCCGTATACTCCTTGCCCACGTGGTCCCAGCGGAACTCGATCGATTCACCCGGGCGGAGCACGAGGTCCATGGAGTGCTTGGTGTTCGTGCCGAAGTCGCCCTCGCGCTTGCCTTCGTACGAGTAGAGCGACGCCGAGAACTCGTCGGTGCTCCGGCTCTCGCGTTGGCCGATTCCATAGGTGTGGGTTCGTTTCACCAGGTCGTGGTCGCGGACAATCTCCGCGCAGGAAGCGATGGAACGGTTGTCGCGCTTGAGGCAGATCACGTGCTCGTCGGCGTCCAGCAGGTGGAAGTCGCCGTCGTAGAGGACCTCGCAGACACAGTGCCCGATGGGATAACCCCGGCGGGTCGTCAATCCGGCCGCCTTCCACAGATCGTTCATCACGTGCGCTTCGTTCCCGCAGAGCGTGTAGCCGTAGACGTTGCGGACCTTGACGACGTCGCTCGATTCGGCGTCCCAGGTGCAGGCATGGAAGCGTTGGCGCCGCTCGTGCTCCCAAATGGCCCTGGCCCGGTCCGCCGGCGTGGAGTACCCTGCGGTCGCCTCGGCTACCATCTCCTCAAGCGTGTGCCAGTTGCGTTTGCCGCCCGCCACGATTCGCGGGTTGCACACGTCGGTCTGGCCCACGTTCTCGATTCTCACCGAGCGGTTCGGCTGCCAGCCCTGCACGAACGCCGCGTAGCCGATCGGCATGCGGGTCATGGCGCCGTCGACCGTGCCGCGAAATTCAATCTCGTAAGTCGAAGGGCTTTGGAGAACCGACTCGACGTGCTGGCGAGCCTTGTCGTCGGGCCGGTCCTCGTACGGTTTCTTGGGCTCCCCCTGCACCGCGCCGAACGATTGGGAGGCGAAGCAACACGCGAAGCAAAGCGTCACGATCGTCTTCATGGCGAATTCTCCTGGCCGGCCGTCGGCAGCTCGTTGAAGAAGTAGTCCTCGGCGATTTGGGTGCCACTGCTGGCTTGTCCAGCAGTGGTTTTCGGGAGAATCTGCACAGCACTGCTGGGCAAGCCAGCAGTGGCACACTTCTTCAACGGGCTGCTAGAGGATCACGCACGCCAGCATAGCACCGCCGCCAACCACCGGCAAGGCAAAGGCAAACCCTTGACGTGGAGCCCGTGCTTGTGGGATCATTTGGGCTCGACAAGCCCGTCCCGACTCAGTCGCCTGCGGTTTGGCAGCTTCCCCGGGAGTCAGAGCCATGCGGCCCGCAAATCTCCTTGTGCTCGCCCTCTTCGCGGCCGTGCTCGTCATACCCAACGTCACCGTGCGGGGAGAACCCGCCGAGAAAGGAGATTCCCGACCCGACGCGACTGGGCCGAAGCCCACCACCGTTCGCGTTGCCGGCATCGTGCTCAAGTGGATCCGCGGCGACAAAGAGGCGAACCTCCGCCGCGTCGAGCCGATGATCCGAGAGGCGGCCGCCGGAGGGGCGGAAATCGTCGTCACCACCGAGTGTTTCCTCGACGGGTACGCCATCGCCGACAAGTCGATCCCGCTCGATGCCTACCGCGCCCTGGGCGAGCCGATCCCCGACGGTGCCCAGTTCCGTCGCCTGGCTGCCCTGGCCGACGAGCTCGACATCCACCTCGTGGCCGGCATGATGGAGGCCGACGGCACTGACCGATACAACACGGCCGTGCTCGTCGGGCCCGACGGGAAGCTGATCGGCAAGTACCACAAGCAGAAGCTGGGCCATGAAAGCGTGCGCAACACGGCGGGCGAACGGTCGCTGGTCTTCGACACGCCCTACGGCCGCGCGGGCCTCTTGATCTGCGCCGACCGCACCGAAAAGGACATCGTCCGCCGTTTCCGCGACGCCGGCGCCGACTTCCTGATCTGCCCTTCCGGCGGGATGTTCGGCCCGAAGACGAACGACCCGATCGTCCAATCGCGGTCCAGGGAGAACCGGATCCACATCGTCTTCGTCCACCCCGCGGAGTTTCTCGTCACCGGCCCCGAAGGCTCCATCGTCGAGCGGACCATCCTGGGCAACGTCCTACTCATCCCTCCGGAGCAAGCCGGCGCCCCAATCGACGAGAACCGCGTCTTCTACTTTGATCTGCCGCTACGCGAACCGAGGAAGATCGGCGACGGCCCGTGACAAGATGATCCGTATTCGAACGATGACCGCCGCCGACGTGCCGCTCGGGATGCGTCTGAGAGGCCAGGCCGGGTTCAACCAGACCGAGGCCGACTGGCTCCGCTTTCTCGACCTGGAGCCCGAGGGCTGTTTCGTGGCCGAGATTGACGGCGAGCCGTCAGGCACCGTGACCAACTGCGTGTTCGACTCGATCGGCTGGATCGCCATGCTGCTGGTCGACGAGCGAGTCCGCGGCCGGGGCATCGGCACCCGGCTCACCGAGCACGCCTTGGCGTATCTGGCCGCCCGCGGCGTGCGCACGGCGAGGCTCGATGCCACGCCTCGCGGGCGCCCGGTTTACGAAAAGCTCGGCTTCGTGGCCGAATACGAGCTGGCCCGGCTGGAAGGGCCGGTGTCCGGCGATTGTAGCAGGCACACGCCGTGTGCCGTCCGCCGGTTACGGCACACGGCGTGTGCCTACTACGCCGACGAGCTCGAAGCGGTCGCCAGGCTCGACCAGGAGGCATCGGGCACAAACCGCCGCAGGCTGATCGAGCGTCTCCATCGGGAAAGGCCCGAAGTGATGCACGTGTTCCGCGCCGGTGACCGGATCGCCGGGTACGTGACCGTTCGCGACGGTGCCCATGCGGCGCAAGTCGGACCGTGTGTCGCGTTGAGCGACGAGGCCGGCCAAGCTCTCTACGGCGCGGCGATCGAGCTGTGTGCCGGCGGGCCGGTGTTCGTTGACGTTCCCGTCGACAACGTTCCGGCGTTTCGGTGGGCCGAATCCAAAGGGCTGACCGTCCAACGCTACTTCACCCGAATGCGACGCGGCGAGCCGATCGTCGAGCACCCGTCACGGCTTTGGGCCAGCTCGGGACCAGAGAAAGGATGAAGGACATGTCGGATCACGAAATCACTCGCCGGCAGTTCGTCGGCGGATCCATGGCCGCCTCGCTCTTGGCGGCAGCGGAGATCGAGTCGCAAGCCGAGGGCGAGCCCGACGGGGCCCGGTACCGGCTCTTCTGGGGCGATCTGCACAACCACTGCGACGTCGGCTACGCCAAAGGGTCGCTCGAAAGGTCGATCGACAATGCTCAGGGACACCTCGACGTGACGCTCAACGGCCGCCCCATGGGCGCCCAACTCCCGGCAACGACGGACCGGCAGATCGACGTGCGCGTGCGGGCCGAAGATGCGATCTCTGCGATCGAGCTGGTGCGCAACGGCCGGGTGATCGATCGGCACTTTCCCGACGACCATGCCGAGCAACCTCTGAAGCTGCCCGGCCGGGCCAAGTGCCGCATCCAGTACGGCTGGGGACCGTGGGCGGCCCTTGATCTGGGGCACACGTGTGTGTGGGACATGCGAATCCGAATCCGCGGCGGCCGCTTTCTCCGGGCGATCCCCTGCTTCCAGTCGGCCCCGTTTGAAGAGGACCTCCGCGACAAGCTCTGCGTCGAGTCACCCACGGAAATCCATCTTGAGTCGTACACCTCCCGGGTCAAGTGTTTTGCCGAGGACCCGACCAAGGCGTTGGTCTGCGAGCTTGAGGCCGGGCCCGACGCGGAGCTGTCCGTCGAGCTTCTCACGCCGGCCGAGCAAGTAGTCCGGGCGCGGCTGGCCGATCTGGTCGACGACAACGTGGTCACCTTCACCGGCGTGTTCACCAGCGAGAGCACGATCATCCATCGGCTGGTGGGACCGAGCGAGTACTCGGCCGACGTCCGCTTTCACGATCGCCGGCCGGAAGCGGAACCCGATTGGTACTACGTCCGCGTGACCGAGAAGAACGGGCACATGGCCTGGTCCAGCCCCATCTGGGTCGGCTAGTGCAATACCTCCAACATGTAGGGTGGGTCGAGGTACGAGACCCACGCGACTTTTGCGGAGTAGTAGGCACACGCCGTGTGCCGTAACAGGCGGACGGCACACGGCGTGTGCCTGCTACTGAAGACAACTCAAGAAGGTTCAATC
>JBDRTC010001185.1:0-8966 GCA_043824335.1 Planctomycetota bacterium
CCCGTGCGGTTTGGGGTCGCCAAGAAGGGCGGCATGTCGATCTACGGGCTCTACCAGTCCGGCCCGATCACGCACTACTACGAGCAGTGGATGTGGATCCTGGACCACGGCGACGAGGTACGGGCGTTTCTCAAGGAGAACTGGGGGCAATTCACACAAAAAAAATGACGTTGGGGAACGACTAGCCCTCCTTCTTCGGCTTGCGGCCCGTGGCCAGCGCCTGATGGAGTGGGGTGTAGACTCGTGACTATTCCGCCAAGAGTTGCCAAATCGCATTCCAGCGGCAAGGACCATTGGGTAGAATACGAGTACACAACACACCGGGCGACATCGGCGGCTGATCACTGCCGGTGAAGCCAGCGAAGCAGACCAAAGGCCGTGCGGGGCCGCATACCCGCGCGGCCTTTTTGCGTGCGCTCGCCCGGTTTTGTTGCGGGTGGGCCAGTGCCCGGCCAAGTCCCATAAGCCTGGCTTGCTTGGTGCAACTCCAAGCCCCGCCACTTCGGAGGAACGGAAATGGCTGGGGAAGTCGAACAGACGATCCGCGACAACGCCCAGGCGCCACGCCAAGTCGGCTACGCCCGGGTGTCGACCGACGACCAGGACCTGAGCTTACAAATCGATGCGCTCACGAAGCAGGGCATCCCCGCAGCGTCCATCTTCATGGACAAAGTGTCGGGAGCGAAGACCGAGCGCCCCGGCCTCGCCAAGTGCCTTGCCACGCTCCAGAGCGGTGATATCTTGGTGGTGTGGCGATTGGATCGCTTGGGCCGGTCCATGCGGCACCTGATCACGCTGGTGGAGGACCTGCGGGGCCGCGGGGTTGGGTTTCGTTCGCGCAATGAAGGAGCCATCGACACGACCTGTGCTTCTGGCGAGCTGATCTTCAACATCTTCTCGGCCCTGGCGCAGTTCGAGCGCCGGTTGATCCAGGAACGGACGAAGGCTGGCCTGGCAGCGGCTCGGGCTCGTGGCCGCAACGGGGGACGCCCGAAAATCGATGTCAGTGATGCCAAGGTTGTCACGGCCAAGAAGCTGCACGCCGACAAGAGCCTGGAAATCGACGACATCTGCAAGACGCTGAGGATCTCGCGGTCGACGTTCTATCGGTACGTGCGGCTGTAAGCACGAGTGCTATTTCCCGGTCCAATCTTCCCGCTCGAAGAAGCTCCATGTGAAATTTCCTACCTTTTGGCCCGTTTCCTAGCAAGCTAGCAACCATGCCGTTTTGGCCAGTTTTTCACATCCTCTGACCACGCAAGGCAGCTGAGTAACCGTGTCCAGCCACGCTCGTGCGAACTCTTGGGGCCTTCAACGAGCCCCAGCAGAGTCTCGGACGATGACGCTGGCTTCAATCTCGGCAGTACTCCTCAGCTACCTCGGGCGGAATTCTCATCTCGTACTCGCCCAATTGACTGACGATGTCTTCCCCGGAAAAGTCGGCTACCCGATACGGCTCGGGGTGCATATCCTGAGCATCCATGAGATCGCCGCGCCGATTCTGGCACAAACCCTCAAGGGAGGTAGGTAGGGTGGTTGCTCGCACCCACGCGCTCCCGTGTGGGGGAGCCGCCGCGCAAAGCGTGCGTGCGAGCACGCATCCTACTGGCTAACTCATAGCACGACAGACATCATGTCGTCCCGCCTACGATTGCCTGCTGAGGGGCTTTACGCGCCCGCTGCGCGCCGTCCAACGGTGACTCATGACTTCCTGGTCCCCCAGCCTCACTCGCATTTCGCCGAGCTTCTTCAATGACTGGCCCCTTCAAGATGACCCCTACGCACCCGTGTCGTTGCAGCGACTTCTCGCGGGCGAGGAAGCGGCTCGCGCATTGGGCATCAGCACAATGAGCGTGCATCGGATCGTTCCAGCAGCGTCCGGAGTTCCGGGGGCACGATGCACAAGAAGAGGCGGCCACTCCTGCACTTACTTGGTCACTTGGTCGCCCTAGACCTCTTCCGCAGGCTGATCCGTTCTGTAGCGATTCTGTCAAGTGTCTTGAAGTACTTGGTCTTCTCCGCGTACGCCTTAGCGACAGTTTTCAGATCTTTCGCTTCGATCCAGTCGTTATCGAGCGCCTGTAAGTGGGGCGAACCAATGAGTTTCGTTGTTCCTGAAGGTTGGCGTTTTTCGACGTACTTGGCGAGCCTGAGCAACTTTCTTGACGTGCCAGCATCGTCCCACAGTCCACGCTTGCCTGTCATCCCGGTTAGGATCAGGGGCTTTAGTTGCTCCTGCTTGCGGTAGATATTGTGCAAATCGGTGATCTCGTACTGCCCCTTGCGTGGCTGGACTTCGTCCACCTGCTTGAGCACATCCGTTCCGTAGAAGTACATATGGGTTTGCACAAGGAAGTCCTTTTGCCCAGGCCGCAACCGCAACTCATTTAGCGGCGGCTTCTCATAGATGTTGACTACCTGTCCCCTGCTATTCTCTTGCATCCATCCGAACGTCTCCGCGACCGATTTGGCATCTTTCAGCCTGGCGGCGAGGACGATGCATCCAATTGTACGTCCTGCCTCTCGGGCAGCTTGCTGCACGACCCTGTCGAAGTTACCACCGTCGTAGAACCCGTCCAGCATGAGGCAAACGCGGTGTCCCTCAACAAACCGACGAACTGCCGGGGTCTTGAAAACGCCAGCGGCCCCAGGGTAGGGCGCTCCGACGCAGATGGAGATGTCCATACCGAACTCCCAGCCCGTGTTGAGCAGCTCCACCAAGGCACCCGCGCCGGCTTGACTGCATACAACCAAGGCGCGTCCAATCCCTGCTTTCATGACGTTGGTCAAAAAGTAGTAAATGGCGGGCTTATCAAATACGCTCTGAGTTGCCTTCTGAAGGAGGGGACGGACGCGGGTTCCTTCACCTCCGGCCGCGATGACGGCGACAAGATCCTGGAGCTTCTCCATGGCACTCTCCTTTACGTGACGAGCGGTCGTTGAATCACGGTCCGAGCGTGGCACCAGGACTGGTAGACTGTTGATGACTAGTAGGCATTCCAACCCACCCGAGATTATCTTCCCCTCTTTCGGTTGCGCAAGCAAGTGCGCCAGGTCATTTCGCCGAGTTTTCACTGTCGTCTTCTGACACTCTCTCGGCCCCCGGGATCGGAACGTCTTTGAGGACGAACTCTCCTTCCTCTTCCACGGCGGAGAGGAGGAGAAGTCCGCCCCAGCAATAGAATGGACATGAGCGAGCATAGGTTCCACGAGCAGGTCTTCCTTCGCCGGTTAGCGCCGAATAGTTCTCGTGAATATGCCCACGTCTCTCCCACTCGATGTCGAAGAGTTCGCGAGATGCTGAGGCGAGGTGCGCGGAAGCCCCGCGATCGTACTGGCGGAGCCCGGCCCATACTAGGAAATTGATCGGTGGCCAAATCCGTCCGCGCCAATAGTCCCCGTCAGGGTTGAACGCGCGGTCGTTTCGGGCAATAGAAGGAATGATGTAGGGCCCTCCAAATTCCTGGGGGTTCAGGAAGTGCATGCGAATCAGGCTTTCAGCTCGGTCCCGTGGGACCATGCCTGCCAACAACGGATAGAATGACGTGGGACCGATCCTCGAACTCAGGCGACCGTCCAGCCGGAGGTTGCGATAGAGGCCATCGTGACTCCACAGCCGGAGATTGGCGGCCATTCGAATTCGCCTGAAGTCTCGCTCGAACGATGTCGGGTCCCGGTCGGTTGACCGCGAGAGGTGAGCGAGCACCCGCGCCGACAACGCCGCGAGTGAAGTCAGATCCACACAGCCGCGCCCCATTGAGTGCGAAGCGGGATCGAAAGCTAGATCCTCCCAAAGCGGCGAATCATCCATCCCGGATTCGTAGGCGGCACCCGCCCAACCGTCGATTCGTATGGGCCCGTTCTTTTCCTGATCGTCACCCCAGCACAACAGACCGTCCCGATGCGGTTCTCTTCGAGCCATCAGCCAACGGTGGGCACGCGCAACCTGCGGCAGCACCTCGCTTACAAATTCAAGATCCCCATCCCGGCTGAGAAAGGCAAGGGCGAGAGGCACGATCGGTGGCGCGCTACGATCTGCGTCGAACGGTCCGAAACTCATCGTTGGAAGACGACCATCACCTTGTTGTCTCGCGAGAAGCGATCGGAGGATCATCCGCGCGAGATTCGGTTCGGAGCGGCTGACGAGCATCGCGGAAAATGCGGCATCCCATCCGAACATGAGCGGACCGTTCGCGTAGTCGGTCAAGCCGAGGTTCCTCGCCATCATCTCAACCCAGGCCCTGTTCACCGCTGGAAAAGCTGACCTGCTTGTCGGATCCCAGCAAATATTCCAGCGAACCGCCTGCCCCATCCGACCGGCTTCCAGTGTCTGTGTGCGTTCGAGTCGGCGTGCTTGCTCGGCCATCCTATCCGCAACTTGGAGGACCAACTCCGCGCGCAACCGGCATAACCTTCGCCCCACCTGAAACGTCGTTGTCCCGCGCCGGAGCAGGACCCTGTTTGAACGCACCACACTGTCGCCCGCCAACAACATGACGAGCAGCGGATCTTCGCCTTCGGCGGCCACGATTTCAAAGAACACTTCGTGCCGTTCTTCCAGTTTGATGCACTCCACCTGAACGAGCAGCAATCCGCTTTGCAGGGCCTCATCTTGGGGCGTACCGCGTATGCTCCTTGAGTCGGCGAGGAAGACCCTTAGGTGCGCATCCTCTCGCAGAATCTCAAACGAATAGAGTCCGTCTTGCGTCCAACCCCCGGAACGAAATCCGTCGCCCATGCCCGTGATATCGCGATGGCCTGGATGGATCGGAGGATTTGGATCCGGTTGCCCAACATTCGGCCCAAAGCGATCAACGCGGCGCGCCGAACTTTCGATCACCAAACGAAGCCGATCATTGGTTCGTGTGTCGACCGCCTCGGCGTAACTGCGGCATGACCACAATCTCCATCCCCAAATCCACGCATCACTGAGAGTCGACCGCATGACCAGTTTCCGCAGAAATCCAGGGTCGAAGCACGTCCGTCACATCACCTCGACGAGTTTCTTGAAGAAGGGTAGTGATATTCTCTCTTTCCTTCGTCTTACGCCTGACAACCTTGCGAGTCACACACTCCGCTTCGATCGCCGCGAAGACGGGGGGAGCCGAGGATCGTCCGGTGCTCACGAGGACGTTTGCTGATAGGCATTCTACTTTGCGCGGCCCGCCGCTGCAAGCGGCGGGCGGGTTCCGCGAACGGTCCGGTCGGTCGTCCTTAGGACAAGCTCGTAAGCAGCCATGTGGCCCAACACAACCGCGAGGAGGGATATCCACTCCCTCGCATTTGGAATGGCCAAATTGTCGGGCGACGTCGCTTCGCCGATGGAAATCCGGAGCAGGGTGAATTCGCGGGGAATAGCCGCCCCTTGTCCCCGTAGATCCTGCCACGACCCATGTAGGCATCGACGAGCTTCGGGTCGAGGCGGATCGCTTCAGCAAAGTCGGCGATCGCCCCGTCATACTCCTGCGTGTTCAGACAGACTATGCCGCGGAACAGGAACGCGGACGCGCATGTTGGGTCAAGCTGAATCATTGCCGAGAAGTCGGCGGCAGCTCGCCGGTAGTCGCGTTGCTGAAGGTACGTAGGAAGTGAATCCCATATCGGCTGCCCGCTTGAGATTCCTCTTCAGCACATACCTGGGGTCCCCTTGGAAAGGCTCGCCGCCAGGGTTGAGGATATCGCAGAACATTCGGGCGGTAGGTTTGTCGTCCTTTGCGCTCCACGGGATCAACTGGAAGGTGTCCGAGTCGGGCATGGCAACCATGTCGCTCTCGTCAATCCGGGCGAATCCCTCGATCGACGAACCGTCGAACCTCATGCCGTCCTCAATCGCGGCTTCCAACTACTCCACTGTTATCGTGAAGCCCTTCAGGAACCCCAGTACATCGGTAAACCACAAGCTGACGAATTTGACGTCATGCTCCTTGGCTGCTTGGAGCACTTGGTCCTTGCCTTGCTGGATTTCGTCTGGCATTTGTGGTTCCTTGGGTCTGACGTTTTCCGCATGCGGGGTACCCGTCGGGAAGTTCGGAGAATCGCGCGCCACCTCCCTTGCCGATTCCGCCTCCAAGCCCGATACTACTGTCCTATTGGAGACTTCCGCCAATTCTCATGCTCCAGGAATTATGGGTCACGATCACCTTAAGGAAATCGGTATCCCGATTGCCGTCAACCCGTTGCCCCGGCGCATCACCCTGGTTTTCGTCGTGTTCGCCGCGGCCTTCTCTCTCATCCCACAGTGGGCACCATCAGGGACCACGCTATGAAGGGCCAATTGGACCGTCGTCACCACCGAAGCCTCACAATGTTAAGTTTAGTTTTGGCTGGTGAAGCGATTTTTGTTCCGCCATTTCACCCAGGCCGGTATTTCAAGTCGAGTCTCCTCTCGACGTTCGGTATCGACGAGTTTCAACTCGGCCAGCTCGGTGCCATCTACGGTGTTGTGGCGATGGCCTGCTATTTCTTGGGTGGACCGCTCGCCGACCGTTTATCACCGAGGAAACTAGTGCCTGCTTCGCTGCTGGCTACGGGACTGGGCAGTCTCTACATGTCCACGATTCCAAGTTTCACCGGTTTGTACGTTCTGTTTGGATTTTGGGGGGCGTCAACCATCCTTGCCTTCTGGGCCCCGCTGATCCGTGCCACCCGCGAATGGGGCGGCGAGGAGGGGCAGGGGCGGGCGTTCGGGATACTCGACGGTGGCCGTGGGTTGGCAGCAGCGTTGCTCGCCGCAATCGCCGCTTACGCGTTCGGGATGATGGTCGGCGCGAGTGATTTGGTCGATCCAGCGCGTGAGACATCTGCGATGCGGACTCTGCTGTGCTCTTACGCGGTGTGCTGCATTTTCGCCGCGGTGTGCGTATGGTTCTTCGTGCCTGATCCGAAGCCGGTCGCTTGTCGCACCGTGGATGACGGACAAACAGATCAGGTGGGTGTCTTACGCCGCCTCACACTTGTGCTGCGATCACCCGCCGTCTGGCTACAGGCGGTGGTCATTATCGCCGCATACAGTACGTTCAAGATGTTCGACTATTACGGCTTGTACTCCGAGGACGCGTACGGCCTGACGCGAACCGAGTCCGCGAAGGTAATTGCGTACCTCAGTTTCCTGCGTGTCGGAGCGGCTTTGGCGGCCGGTTGGGTCGCTGACCGGTTCCTGGGGGTGTCGCCCTCTATCCAGCTTTGCTTTGGCCTGCTGATTGCGGCGTATGCGATGTTCCTTCTCGTGCCGCCGAATCGCGAACTCGTTTGGTTTGTGATCGCAAACATGGCGGTCAGTTGCGCCGCTTTCTTTGCCTTGCGGGGCATTTACTTCGCGCTTCTTGAAGAATCCGGGACCCCCAGGGAGCTGACCGGCACGGCAGTGGGAATCATTTGCTTTGTGGGGTTCACGCCGGAGATCTTCATGCCCCTTATCACTGGCTGGCTAGTCCGTGAAGCACGTAGCAGCGGCAACGTGCTGACCGGATATGACCGAATCTTCTGGATACTCATCGTGCTGTCGCTACTCGGATTGCTGGCTGCCGCGGCGCTTCGGTGGCTCGGTTCGTCACGGCGTCTTGCCGAAAAAGACGGTTGATTGGCCGACTGGGGATAGGGTTTCCGCCGTGTTGAACTACGGCACGGGTAGCGGAGTTTTGGTGGAGTGAACGTCGACAGTCACCTATTCGTCCCGGCAATCCTTTGGCGGGCAAGCAAATTTCCGACACAGTTGCGGACGCCACTCGTACCACCTGCAAAGCCTTGTCTCTTTGTCGAGCCACAGACAGGGACTCGGCCGCGAGAGCTGATATAGGTTGAACTCGTCCGGCCGGTGTCTCCATCGTTACCCTCGTGTCGCAAGCCATGAGTCGACACCTTGAAACATCATTTCGATGGCGATCGTGCCAATGACAAGCGCGGAGATACGGCCAACGAGTTCCACATAACGCTCGACCAAGCGTTCATCTCGTGCGCGGACGACGTCGTGCAGGGTCTTGAGCGCGAGTACCGTCAGGACCGTGATCAACAAGGCGGCCACAATGGCCAAGGCAGCCAACGCGATGGGCAAACGCGTCCCGGCAAGCACGCTTGCGTTTACCGTTCCCGGCCCAATCATGAAGGGCATGGCAATCGAACCGGCCAAATGCTCGGCCGTGCCGCGTAACAAACTGATGGCCTCGCTTCCCACAAAAATAAAGCGGATGGCAATGATTAGAAATACTATGCCACCGAAAACCTGGAACGCACAGAAGCGTACGTGCAGAACACGGGAGAAGAGGGCGTCACCGGCCCACGCAAATGCCACGAACACAACGCCGCTGATGAGGGCGGCACGTACGAGAACTTGCCCAAAGCGGCGAATATCCAATTCCCGCATCAAGTTTAGAAGATAGACGGACAACAAGAATGGATTCAGTAATACGAGAAGCACGATGGCCGATTCAACGAATGCCTGGGTGTGCATCTGGAATCTCGTTTACAGAGGGTTGGCGTGTCGAAGCACATCGCCCGCTAAGCTAGGTCCTGTTAACTTCGAATATCCCTACCAGGCCATGCGCACACCCGAGTCCTTGCTGGAGCTTCATCTCCAGGTGGCGCAGGGCATAGCCCAGTTGCGGCTCGATGATATTCTCACGAGGCAGGCCAAGGCCGAGCCAGCCGACTCCTTGGACAACCAGTCTCATTCGCTCCATCATTTCTCGCAGGGCCGGCGGGTATGAAGCTGGGACCGGTGGCGGTTCTGAAGTAAATGCCCTCTCCTGTATGTCGTAGGTCTGCATCAGTTCATCGACGTACAAGACCAGTGCGTTCCAACACATCTGGAGATGCTCGAAGTAGTCGTTGATGAATTCGAATCCCGCCTTCGGCATATAGTCCACCAGCAGCGAGCTAGGGTCGGTTCGCACGTTGGCCTCGTGCAACGAGTTGACGGCCTGGCGGATGGGCTGGGCCTGGGGGTTGTAATCCGCAGTGTCCATGTGGCG
>JBDRTC010001186.1:0-4153 GCA_043824335.1 Planctomycetota bacterium
GTTTTCCGCATGCGGGGTACCCGTCGGGAAGTTCGGAGAATCGCGCGCCACCTCCCTTGCCGATTCCGCCTCCAAGCCCGATACTACTGTCTTATTGGAGACTTCCGCCAATTATCATGCTCCAGGAATTATGGGTCACGATCACCTTAAGGAAATCGGTATCCCGACAGCGGATGGCTGGAGATTCACAACTCGGCCAGCTGGTGGCCGCGGGAATGTAGACAGTGATGGACGTCTCGCGGCTGCTTCAACTGTTGCCAAAGCACGTGTCATCAGAAAACGTTCCTTACCTCGGACCCTCCCCGCAGCGAGCCACGCGGCCGCTCTCCCGGGGCGAGCCAGTCCGATAAGGCCATGTCGTAGGAGGGCAGACGACCGCTGCAATCCGTTGCGATGGGAGAAATCATTCTGCTTGGCTTTCTGGGACTAGTCGTGAGTAACCGCATTCGTGGTGCACACCTGCAAATCAACAGCAGATCTGCTTTGAATGGAACGCGCGGTACGTCCCATTTTGGGTCGTGCGGGGCGAGCAGTGCCGCCGCACCCGAAGAACCGTTCAGGAGACGAGTCTTGTAGCAGAGGTGCCCCAATTGGCCTCCCGAACGACCTAACGCGGTAAAGCCTACCAAACCATTATCTGGATGGTCAAGTACCCCGAAGAGGAGTTTTTCGGAACAAATCCGTCTTGCGGCCTGACTGTTTAGTGCTACCGGGAAGAATGGACGACACGGGAAACTTTGGGGCTTTGGAGATCTGGCGTGGAGACTTCCGAAGCTCAGATCTGATCGGATGAAGCGGGCTCCAGACGATTCACCGACAACCCTGTTGTCTCGGTCAGCGGCCCAACCGCCCCACACAGCCCCAAAAACGCCGTTCGCCCCCAAAAGGTCTTCTGGGTCGTCCAGCCCCCTATCTCGGCTTCTGACACACGTGGGCGTGGGGTTGGGGGCGCTAGGCAAGGATGTTTGGAGGGCCGCCAGATGTTGGGCAGCAACCGGAAGCCGTCGAAGGTAATCCTGGACTCTCAGAACCACCCCCAGAGTGTTGTGGCCCAATGACTAACCTGGCTCCTGGAGGATGCCGGTTGTGGTCAACGCACCTTTTGCTCGCCGATCTCCATCTTCCGGGACTGCGCGGCAGGGCCTTTATGTCACGGCTTCCTCAACGCCACTAGCCGAAAATCCTTGCCTTCCACGTCCATCGAAACCGTCTGGCCAGCCAATTCGCAGTGCCGGCCATCGAAGATGTCTACTACTTTCCTTCCCGTCAGGTCGATGGTGCTGGGCTCCATACGAACCTTGACTCTCTCGCGCCCTTCGCTGAGGTTGCCCACAGCCAGCAGGGCCTCGCCGTTCGGCTTAAGATACAGCCCGCACTGGATCTTAGGCGGGGCGGGCGTGAGCGTGATGCCAGCGGCGCGATGAGAGATGTGATCGGCGTCATCCAACGTGTCCCAGATCTCCCACACGCGCTGGCCGATCGTGAGGTTCATCAGTCCGCCGTAGAAGATGACGTCGTTGGGCAACAGCAGGGCCATGAGATTGCGCGTCGCCCCTGTAGCCTCGGGGCCGGGTAACTGCACTTCCCACAGCTCGTGCGCGCTCCAGCCTTCCCGCTTGAGCCGCTGCCACATGATCTCCGGCAAAAAGATGGGAGGGATGCCCATGAGCTGCGCGTTCCACTGGGTTCGGAGCATGGGCTCGTCGATGAGGCTAATGTAATCGTCGTTTACCAGGTTCCCGGTGAATTGCTCGCCGTTGAGCACCGCGTCCAGGTGCGTGTAGCATGCGGGGATCACTTGGGTGGAGCTGTGGCCGATCATCATCGGTTCCAGGCCGTTGTCGAGGAACACCTGTCGGGCCCGCCGATAGAACTCGCGCTGTGCGCGGATGGTCAGGCTCTGCCGCCTGGCCGCGCCGTCTTGATATCCACAGCCATGCAGCGCGTTCTTGCAGAAGTCCGGCGCGGCCTGGTCGAAATAGACCGCGTCGAGCTTGCCGGCCTTGATCATCCGGTCCAAGTTCCAGATGAAGTAGTTCACGTGGCGGCTTCTGGGGCAAACGAGGAAGAAGCGCCGTGCGCCGGTGTTGTAGCTTTTCAGCGGCGTCATGTCCCATTCCGTGTGGTACGTCGGGTACGCGCTTGCGTTGGCTTGCTCCGCCAGACCGTGGGCGGAGCTGTACAGGACGAACTTGGCGCCGCGGTCGTGGGCCGCCTTGATCGTCTCGTCGAGCCAGCGCCGGTCCTTTTCAGGCACGTAGTACTCCCCGTTGGGATTCTTGTCGAGGGGCGACTTGCCGAACAGCGCACACTTGGCCGTGTCGAAGAGGTCGTAGTTGGCTTGACTCCACCAACGCTGGTTACAACCCAGTCGTATCCTGCGCCAACCTTGGGCGAGCGGCCGAAATGGTGTGGCCAGCAGGCCGAATCTCAGCCGCAACGGAGTGGCGGGGCCCGGTGCGAGAATGTGGAGCCGCAATAACACGCGGTCGTCGAGCACCTTCAACTCGACGGCGCGATCGCGAGGCGCAGTCCAGCCTTCCTCCGTGTCGGCGTACCAGTTCAGCCCGTGCTCGCAGTCGCCAAGCCAGAGGCTGTGGTTGAAGGGCAGCAGGAGGTCTTCGCGGACCGGCAGCGTCACCCCCTGGATCAAGCCTTGCCCCTCGGCCCGCCTCACAAGATACTCGGACAGCTCCTTGTGCACGGGAATGTCGAGCCGCAGGCCGGGAATCTTCGTGGCGGCGGCCGGTGGCGTCAACGTGTAATCGTACTCGACTACGCCGTCGTACATAACCTCGACGGTGCCGGAGACTTCAAGTGTTCCGAGCGTACCTTCCACGGAGTACACTACGCGAGTGTCGCCGGCAAGGGTCCTGCGCAGACGCGCAATTCGGATCCGCTCTTCGCCCATCCGCAGCTCCACCGGCCCCGCAAGCATCTTCGCGCCCTGCGTTGTGACTTGTCGCGGCAGGCCCGTGTCGGCCAAGTCATAGTCTCGCCCCCATACAGATACGCACTGGCCCGTGACGCGCACCGGCGTCCAGGGCGGCTGGACCACGTCCTTCATACCAATCCGATTGTCCCACCAGACCGGCCGTGGCGCGATCTTGAGTTCCGTTACGTTGCGGGCCACGGATCTCTTTCCACTCAGCGCGGCAACTTCGACCGTGTACTCGCCGGCCTCCCATGCCGCGGGTTTGATCTCGACGGTCTCCTGGTCTCGCGCCAGCGGCGCGCGCGCTGCGCCAAAGCTCCTCCCATCGCGGCGCAAGTCGACGACGAGCGTCAACGGGCCGCTTGTCTGTGCACGCAGGGGACCGGCTTCCACCTCGATCACTACTGTGGAGGTTTCGTATAGCGCATCTGCCTTCACCAGCAGCATCTCACCGGCCGAGGGCGGAATGGGAATGAGCTGCTGGGCATCTATCTGCTCTGTGCCCGCAAGTGCGGCTATCTCGCGAGCGACAAGGCGCCGGTCGAAGATCTCGACTTCGTCGAGCACGAGTTGCTTGGCCGCGGCGTCCTTGCTCTGCTTATTCAACCCGCCTTCGTAGGGTCCAATCTGGAAGTGCGACGGCAGGTCCGGATTGATTCTCTTCCGAAGCGTATCATCCCGGGTGGCCTTGAGACACTTGCCGTCCAGGAAGATCTCGATGCGGCCGGCCTCGAAATCCCAGGTCGCGGCCACGTGTTTGAACTCATCCTCGTGCCACGGCACAACGACCTTGCCCGGATGTGCGGTCAGCTTGCCCCAAGCGCGGACGCGATCCCCGCCACCGCCGAAGCCATCGGGCTGTACCGGACAGGTTTGGATGAAGAGGTAGCATCGCTGATTGTCGGGGAGTCGGCTTCGCGTCATGGCCACCTTGATCTCGTCGCCCGCCACCACCACGCGGAACAACTCGAAGCCGTCCCAGTCTGCGTCCGGAAGCCGCGACGGCGCGAACCCCACGGGCTTGACCCACATCGACAGAGTCCCCTTAAGAGGATCGAGGTTGCCCCGTAGCGGATAGAGGAGATATTGATTCAGGGCTCCGACGCGCAGGGCCCGGCCAAACTTGCCCGGCGCAAACTGCGGCTCGCCCACGACGCTGGGTCGCTGACCATCGGCCGACACCTCCTCCTCCAGGCTCTCGTCGAAGGAGACGGAAAA
>JBDRTC010001187.1:0-3960 GCA_043824335.1 Planctomycetota bacterium
CTTCTGGCGTATATCCCGCTGACCCACATGTCGCACTTCTTCGCCAAGTGGTTCACGTACCATCACGTCCGGTGGAACGACGAGCCGAACCTGCCGGGCGGGAAGATCGAGCGGCAGGTGAACGAGGCACTGCAATACCCGGTGAGCTGGTCGGCGCCTCACATCCGCGGGGACGGGAAGAAGACTTGGGCCGACGTCGCGACCGCCGGAGTTGAGGAGGAGAAGGAAGAGTCATGAGCAAACGCATCAAGGTCGAAGATATATCGAAGCCGTCGCCGAGGCTTTCGGAACTCCGCAAGGAGGATTTCAAGCCACTTCCCACGCCTTTCGACGAGCCCGAGGCCACGCCCGACTTCGCGCCGCTGAGCGAGACGGCAAGAGCGAGATTTGAGGATTCGCTGGACGACACGATTGCCGTCAGTATCCCGAAGCCCAAGGACAAGCAGGAGGAGGACGAGCTCGTTGCGAAGTTCCTCTCCGGCCTGGAAAAGCTCTTCACCAAGGAGAACAACTGGACCTTTTTGCAGCCGCTCTTGCTTTCGATGGATTACTGTGCGGCCTGCCACACGTGCTCCGAAGCCTGCCACATTTACGAGGCGAGCGGGGGGAACCCGATCTACCGGCCGGCCTACCGCTCGGAGGTCTTCCGTCGCCTGTACAAGAAGTACGTGAAGTCGAAAGGCGGACTCCTCCAGGCGTGGCGCGACGGCGAGATCGAGCTGAACTGGACCACCGTCGCCCGCCTCGCCGAGCTCGCCTACCGGTGCAACTTGTGCCGGCGCTGCGCGCAAACGTGCCCGATCGGCGTCGACAACGGCCTGATCGCCCACGAAATACGCAAACTCTTCAGTCAGGAAATGGGCATCGCGGCCAAGGAACTCCATGAAAGCGGGTCGGTCCTGCAACTGAAGGTCGGATCCTCGACCGGCATGAACAAGGCCGTCGTGAAGGACAACATGGAGTTCATCGACGAGGACGTCTCGGAGATGACCGGGCTAAAGATCGAGACCCCCTGGGACAAGGCAGGCGCCGACATTCTGCTGATCCACAACGCGGGCGAGATCATGGCCTGGCCGATGAACGCGGGCGCGTTCGGCGTGATCTTTGAGTCGGCCGGCTTGAGTTGGACCATGTCCAGCGAGATCGCCGGATACGACAGCATCAACTACGGTCTCTGGTATGACGACGTCCAGTTCGCCCGCGTTGCGATCAAGCACGCCGAGGCCGCCAGGAAGCTCGGAGTCAGGAAGATCGTTCTGGGCGAATGCGGGCACGCCAACAAGGCGTTGACCGTGATTGCGGACCGCGTGCTCACCGGGGATCTCAACATCCCGCGAGAAAGCTGCATGGTGACGCTCGAAGACCTCATCTTCTCCGGAAGGATCAAGGTCGATCCGTCACGCAACGACTTCCCCGTCACGCTCCACGATCCCTGCAACCTGGTTCGACTCATGGGCGTGGTCGAGCCCCAGAGGCGAATTCTCAGGCACATCGCCCCGCGGTTTCGCGAAATGCACCCCCACGGCGTCGACAACTACTGCTGCGGGGGCGGAAGCGGCTTCGCCATCATGTCGGGGCACAACTTCAACGACTGGCGGCATCAGATCGCCGGCCGGAAGAAGTTGGAGCAGATCCTCAACGCCTTCAAGGACGAGCTGGATCCGTCGATCAAGAAGTACCTTTGCGCTCCCTGCTCGAACTGCAAGGGCCAGTTGCGTGACCTGATCAGCTACTACGATCTTTGGGAGAAGCACTCCATCATGTACGACGGCCTCGTGGAGCTGATCGTCAACTGCATGACGGACGTCAAGCCCGGCTTCATCGAGTGGGAGATGCACTAGCACTGCAGCGCAAGCTCTCGCGTGCACAGTCTGTGAAAGGGTGGCACTGGCTGCTTGTCAGCCAGTGTTCTCGGTAACCATCGGACGTTGCTCTCAGCACTGGCTGACAAGCAGCCAGTGTCACCCCAACACACGGCGTCAGCCGTCTTCTTGCCCTGCATGAAGGATCGCGTCGACCAGTCCGGCCGTCGTGTGCGGCGAGGCTTCCGCCGCGGCCTCGTACCCCAGGTCGCCGAGAGCCGTCGACGTCAGCGGACTGATGCTGGCAAGTCGAGCGTGCCCCAAGGCGTCGCCGTAGAGCCGGACCAGGGAGCGAGCCGTGGCGGGGCTGGTGACCGCGATCCAGTCGATCTTCCCGGAGGAGAGCGCCTCGGCCGCGTCGGGATCCGGGTCCTCGACGTCGACCGAGCCGTAGACAACGATCTGGTCGACGTGGGCCCCGGCCCCGTTCAACTCGTCGGCCAGCACGTTCCGGCCCCGGCTCGCCTGCGCCAACAGGAATCGTCGGCCTTCCGATTCGCCCAGCAGGGCTTGGGCCAGCGATTCGGCATTGGACTGCTCGGGCACCAGGTCGGCTCGAAGGTGGTATCCGCTCAGCCGCTCGGCGGTAGCCGATCCGACCGCCGCCAGCTTCACGCGCCCGAGCCGGCGCGCGTCGCCGCCCTGGTCGAAAAGCCGCCGAAACAGGTAGTCGACCCCGTTGGCACTGGAGAAAACCAGCCAGTCGTACTGGTCGAGGCTGTCCAACGCGGCGTCGACCGGCGCCCAGTCCGGCGGATCGGTGATTCGGATCGCCGGTTGCGTGATTACGTCAGCCCCCAGCGCGGCCAGTTGATTGCGAAGTGTTTTGGAGGTGCCCGGCGACCCGGCGACCAGCACCGACGTGCCGAACAAAGGTCGTGCGGAGAACCAGGAGAGCTGCGGAGCGCGGTCGACCACCTTGCCCACGACAAACAACGCCGGCGGACGAAGCCCATGCTCGGCGACCACTTCCGCGGCAGTTCCCAACGTGCAGCGGATCATCTGTTGCCGTGCCCTGGTACACCATCGAACGATCGCCACGGGGGTCTCCGCCGGCTTGCCGTGCTCGATCAATGCCTGGCTCCACTCGGCGGCCTTCCTCACCCCCATGTAGAAAATGAGCGTGCCGGGGAATTCAGCCAATGCGCCGAAGTCCAGTCCGGACACCGTCTTCGATGAGCGTTCCTGGCCCGCGATCAACGCGACGGCAGATGCGTCTTCGTGATGCGTGATGGGAATCTCGCAAAAGGCCCCGGCGGCAAGACCGGCCGTGATTCCCGGAACGATCTCGAAGGGAATCCCGGCTTCACGAAGCGGCTCGATCTCGTCCGCACCGCGCCCAAAGACGGACGGATCGCCTCCCTTCAGTCGCACGACCGTTTTGCCCCGACGGGCTCCATCGAGCATTCGGGCGACAATCTCGTCTGGGGAGAGGATGCGCCCCGTTCTGTGATTCCCCAGGCAGACCAACTCGGCAGAAGGGGAGGCATGCTCCAAGGCGGCGGGGTTGGCGAGATAGTCGTACAGGACCAAGTCGGCCCGCTGGAGGCACTCAACGGCACGCAACGTGATCAAGCCGGGATCGCCGGGACCGGCGCCCGCCAGATAGACCTTTGCAGGGGGAGTGCTCGGTGTGGTGGTCATACGCTCCACAGGCTCCAGTAAGGAAGAATATCACGCTCAACTGTAGACGGATTCCGAAAGAACGACAAGCCAGGGGATTCACCTGGAGATTCACTCGAACTCGATTGGCTCGCCGATCCGTGCCTCAATTGTCTCGGCCGGGACTTCTCAAAACAATGTCCGTTCCTTAGGATACTCAACACCCATTCCGGGTTTCCGGGGGGTCGCAGGAATAGTTCACCCGATATCAGGGGGAGGACGCTTGGCACGCCTCAGAAGACTGGCCCTCGAACGCCTTATGCGGTACTACCGGTTCCTGTGCGAATTGACCGCCAAGAGACTCTATCGGAATCAGGTAGGAGGAGAGGTGTCAATATCAATTATTGATTCAGTATCTATTCAGAACGTAACCGAAAGACTTCCGTATCCAAGTATCATCCTCAATGCCTGGGAATCAACATCTCAGCCATCGTGG
>JBDRTC010001188.1:0-5442 GCA_043824335.1 Planctomycetota bacterium
GCAGTGCAACTGCCGCACCAACGGTGGTTTTCGAGCGCAATTCCCAGACGCCCTCACATATCTTGGGAACCTAGAATTGTAATGTCCGGAGACTTCCTGTTTTCCGAGGTACCCGTCACTGGACGAGGGGATTGTGCGGTACGTGCTGCTTTCCATGGCCGTTATGTTTGCCGGGCTCACGCCCGCCGGTGCTGATCCGCCGGACCCTTGGATGCTGGAACTGACTCTCGACGGGCGGAAGATCGAAGGGACTCCGTTGGCCTGGAACACGTGGGAGGTTCACCTGCTGGGCCGCGACGGGCGGATCTGGCGGTTTCCCCCGATCGAAGCGGAGGACTATCACAAGACGTCCGACCGCTTCCGGAGTTACTCGACCTCGGAACTCCGCGCGATGCTCCTGCGGGAGCTGGGCGGGGATTTCGAGGTCACCGGCGCCAGCCACTACATGGTGGCCCATGCGCGCGGAGGGCGAACCCAGTGGGCCCAGCGATTCGAGGACCTCTATCGCTCGTTCGTCCATTACTTCTCCGTCCGCGGCTTCGATCTCCAAGAGCCCCCGTGCCCCTTAATCGGAATCGTCTGCCGGAATCGTCGCGAGTTTCTCGACTATCGGACCGGCGAGGGACTGCCGGTCGGATACGGCGTTGTGGGATACTACTCGCTTGAGTCGAATCGGATCCTCCTGTACGACGCGGGCGGCGGCAGCGGCGACGCGTCCGACTGGCGGCGGAACGCCTCGACCCTGATTCATGAAGCGGCGCACCAAGCAGCGTTTAACACTGGGATTCACAACCGGCTGACGGCGCCGCCGCTGTGGGTCGCCGAGGGGCTGGCCACGATGTTCGAGGCGCCCGGTTTGCACAATTCCCGCGATTTTCCCCGAGAGAGCGATCGAATCCACGAGGACCAGCTTCGGCAATTCGGGGAGTTGGTGGTCGGCAAGGCCCAATCGGGACTGCTCGCGGAGTTGGTTGCCTCCGACCGGCTCTTTGCCACCCGCCCACCGGCCGCGTATGCAACGGCCTGGGCCCTCACGTTCTACCTCGTAGAGACCCAGCGGCGTCAGTACGCCGACTACCTCGCCCGAACCGCCAAGCGGCCCCCTTTCGAGAATTGCTCCGCCGCGGATCGGACGGCCGATTTCACGGCCGTTTTCGGGGAGGACTGGAAGATGCTGGAAGCTCGCTTCTTTCGGTTCATGGAGGGGGTGAGGTGACCGGGCGAGTCGCGGGGGCGTTCGTCGGCGGTGAACCGTACCGAGGGCCGTTTGACCGCGTCAATCGGTACCACCGGCCCCCGGCTTTTGCCCCCCCGGACGCCGTGGCCTATAGAAATGTAGGCGAGCGTGGCGAGTTGCCCCGTGGAAGGTGGCGTCCCTTGGGGGAACTGTACCCTTTGGAGACATGCACTGCCGCTCCGTACCCGTAATCCGTTTTGGTGACCGGCGACCATGGAAGACCCGTCCTCCCCTACTTTCTCCGATGACCATTGGGCCGAAGACTTCGCCCGAACGCTCAGCGAACAGCGTGCTCGCGTGGAGGAGTTCCTGACCGCGCAGGGCGAGCGTCTGGACCAGGCCGAGGCGAAGCTGGCGCAGCACGCCGACCTCATCTCCGAAGAGTTCGACCGAGACCGTCGCGAGACGTCTCGCCTCCGGCAGGACCTCGAACATCAGGCGGAAGAGGTCGGCCGGCAGTCGAAAGACCTTGAGCGACTGAAGAAGGAACTCCAACAACGACGGACCGAAATCGACGCCTCCGAAGCCAAGCTGCACCACGACCAGCAGGCACTCGCGCTGGCCCGCGAGGAGCACCAGGCGGAAGTGGAGCACGCCCGCTCGCTCCGCCAACGCCTGGAGCAACGAATCGCCGCGGTCGACGAGCAGCGAGAACAAGTCGCGACCCAATGCTCGCAGACCGAAGCACAACGTCGCCGCATTGCCGGCGAATTCAAGGCTCAACGGGCAGCTCACTTCAAAGAGATCGAACGCCGTCGGCAGGAGGTGGAAGCCTTCGAAGCGGGGCAGATGGGCGAGCTCGGAGAGCAGCTTCGAGACGTGGCCGGTCAGCGCGATCAGTTCCAACGCGAGATCGAGGAGCTTCGGGCGGAGCGCGACAGGCTCTCGGAACGCCTCTCGGAGACCGAGCACCGCCTGACCGGGGCCGTCGATAAGATGTCCGAAGCGGAAGAGCGGCTGGCCGAGGCCGAGCGGCGCGCGGCCGAAGCGGAAACGAGGGCCGCGGAGATGCCCCCGGCGGCGACCGGCGCCGAGGCGGACGAGGACTTGCGTCGCCGCCATGAGATGGCCCTCGAAGACATTCGAGAGCTGAAAGCCCGCAATGCCGACATCGAGAAACAACTCGCCCGAGCGCAGGCCGCGGGGCCTAAGACCGCAACCGTGGCGGGTGGGACCCTGGATTGGGAGGCCGAGAAAGCCCGCATCATGGCTACGCTCGAGTCCGACTTCGAGGAAGCGAATGAAGACGACGTCGCCGAGCGGCTGAAGATCGAGCAGGTCGTCGAGAACACCCAGGAGATCGTTGCCGCCAAGGAGCGCGAGATCGAGGACCTGCAGCAATTGCTCTCCAGTCAAAGCAGCCGGCTCGGCGACGTTGCGGTGGGAGCAGCCGCCCTGGGTGAGTTGCTCGATCAGGACGCCGTCATCCAGGAAGAACGCGAGAACCTTCGCCGGCTCCAGGTGGAATGGGAGGAGAAGCTCCGCCAGGCCGAAATCGGCCTTTCCGTCGAGCGCGCCGGGATCGCCCGCCAGCGGGCCGAAATCAAGGAGAAACTCCGCGCCGCCGAAGAGTTGGGCGCCAAGGCCGCGGATGGGCAAGAGCCCTCCGAGACGTCTTCCAAGGGCGAGCAACCGGCCCGCGGCCGCTGGCTCACACGGCTGGGCCTGAAGGACGCGGAACAGAAGTAGGCCGCAGCGACGGCCGCTCCCGTTCTCCTTCTTGATTCGCTTGCGGCTGGTTTTCGCCCCGGCTACACTTGACGGCGTCTCGTGGCGTGCGTTTCGCCGGCGCCGTTCGCTCGGGCAGTGGCGGCTTCCGGAGAGGGAACACAGGACCGAAAGGAGGATCGAGAATGGCCAAGACCGCAACCATTCAGGCTCAGCAAAGGTGGGAGTACCTCGCCGTCGTGAAGAGAACCGACACCGCTTTGACGAACGATCTGAACCAGTTGGGACAGAACGGTTGGGAGCTGGTGTCGGTCATCTACGGGAAGGACCGGAAAGGGGAGTTGGCCTGGACCGGCTTCCTCAAGCGTCCCGCCGCGCAGCACGCGCACGGGGCCCCCGTTCAGGAGCAAGGCGCCGAGGCACGATCCTCGCAGGAACCCGTAAAGGCGGAGCCGGCCGAAACCGCCGAAGGGTTCGATCTTTCCGGCGAGGAGTTCAAGATCCAAGAGTGACTTGCGGGGTGTGTCGGCCGCCATGTCGATGGCTCTTGAGAACGCAGGCGTGTGGGGTGCGCGCATTCCGAGGGTCCTAACGACGGGCACATAGCGGTCCTGACGGTTGTATTCGCCGTTGCGATTCCTCCTAAGTTGGCTGCGGCGGCAATACGATACTCTAAGAAGCCGAACGTCGGGGGGAAACGGAATCGTCGGCTTGGCAGTGGCTATTAGTTGTCCCCCTCGGCGGAGGCTGCGCTCTCCGATGGAATGTCCGTACTGTGGTTCAAAAGACCTTCATTTCAGCAGGAGCGGAAACGCTTCGCTGAGGTTCTTCCTGCGACCCTTCCTCGTGTGCGTGCGATGTTACACGTGCGGGGGAAAGTTCTACCGGAGGCGCATTTCCTGGGAGAAAGAGAAAAACGCTCCCAGGCCGGCGCGGCGAATCGCCTAGGTCGGCTCTCTTCGACGGATGACGGCCTCGCCGCAAGGGCGGGTAAGTCGCTACCGGCGCCCAAACGGGGGCTTCTAATCCTGACGGACCATCAGGGCAAAACATCCCCCCCACAAGTGCCGGTCGGCGCCTCTGTATTTCCTCTTCCTCTCGGCCCCTTGCAATCCTGCGCAGTTTGACTATTCTGTTAGTCACCTGCCCGTAAGGTCGCCGCATGATGCCCAGGTTGTCGCTGGACGCCTTGATTGAGCCGCGGGTGTGACACTTGGACGTGGCGTACCCCCGCCTGTTGCCTGGCCTCCCCCCCGAGAGCGAGTTGACTCGTCCGGGGCCTGGGCCAAGCCCCTCCGTTTTCAACCGACCGCCGGATTCCACAGTCCCGGCAGAGAGGAAGGATCGATGATTCGAGAGTTGGCCATTTGCGCTACGGCCCTGTTCGCGGCCGACGTCGCGCACGAGGAACCGAAGAAAGACGAAGTTCAGTTGATCGCCATCGAGAAAAACGTGGTTCTCTACACGAACGCGGAACGGAAACGCCACGGTCTGCCGCCGCTGGAGGTCGACTCCGATTTGGTCAAGTCGGCTCGAAAGCACTGCTCGTGGATGACGCGCGCCCGGTCCCTCCAGCACACGCGCCAGTCCGTTGCCGAGAACATCGCCATGGGCCAGCGGAACAGCCAGGCGGTGGTGCGCGACTGGATGAACTCGTCGGGGCATCGGGCGAACATCCTCAATCGCAGCCACCAGCGGATCGGTGTGGCCGCCTACCGGACGGAGAGCGGCACCATCTATTGGTGCCAGCAGTTCTTGCGTTGAGACAATGCCTGGAACGCGACTGCGCGGGAAGCGGTTTTCAGTCCAAGTTCCCGCCGGGCTTGTAGAAGCGGCCGGCCACCTCGGGCTGGAAATCCTTGGCCCCGGCCAAGAGGGCGATTTCGCTGAGGATGCGCTTGGTCAGCGTCTCCAACACGTCGCGTTCCTTCTCCCGGCCGTAGTAGTCTGAAAAGTTGACCGGTCGACCGATCCTCAGACGGACCCTGGCCGACATGAACAGGCAGCCCCAGTAGGTGCCGTCGTAGGGAGAGCCGCTTAGGTAGCAGGGAATGACCGGCACCCGGGCCTTCAGGGCGACCAGCGCCGCGCCGGGTCGGCCGGGCAAGAGCACGCGGTCGGTGGTGTTGATCCGTCCTTCGGGAAACAGGCCTACCAGTTCGCCGTCTTGGGCAAGTCGGATCGCCAATTTCGTCGCCGCCGTGTCGATCCCGCCGCGATTGACGGGGATCGCTTCGCATACCCGGAAGAACCAACCCAGCGCCCCGATCCGCCAATACTCTTTGGCCACCATCCAGTGCACCACGCGATCGGTGGCCAGGACAAGGAACGTGGGGTCGACCGAGCTGCGGTGGTTCGAGACGATCACCGCGCCCTCGCCCGGGGAGACGGGCAGCCGGCCGTTGATTCGGACCCTCCAAAGAAGTCGGGTGAAGAGGAGGTTCACCGCATAGAGACAACTCTGAACGGGCGTGAACGGCGAACGACGCAGCAGGATCCCCGCGTGGAAAAGCAACGACAGGCCCAGCCCGAAGAGC
>JBDRTC010001189.1:0-6884 GCA_043824335.1 Planctomycetota bacterium
AAAGCAATGCTGCGAAGAGGGAGTGTTCCCAAGCGGAGCTTGGGACCAAGTTACGCAGTTTGTTCTTCATATAGCTGAAGTACTACTGAATTTCCACCTCTATTCATTGACCAGAAAATGCACCACGCGGCAGGCGTGGCCGCGGCTTTTTTCGTTTTGATTTTCGGAGATGCGCACCGTGAGCGCGTGGGCTTGGCCGTCGAGCTCGTCCTCCAGCACGTAAGCCCAGGGGAGGTGCAGCGACTGGCTCCAGGCGATGAAGAGGTCCTGCAAGCGCCAGGGGCCTTCGTCGATGCGGAACTCGACGATGCCCGCATCGGGGCCCGCCGCAACAAACAGCCCGACCGCCCGGCCCGTGAACTTCAGCGAGAACTCGTCTTTCGGCTGAGTGCCGACGAGCATGGGAACGTCGGCAAAGCCTGCCCGAACATTGCCGCCCGCGGGATCGCGCGGATCGCACCGCTCGATCACCGAAAAGCCGGCCAGTTCCGCCGCCTCACTGGCGGGCACGAGCCGGGCCGCGTCGTAGCTGAACGGATCGAGCGGCTCCGCGGGCATGGGACCGGGCGCCGCCTCGGCGTCGGTCGCCACCGGCACCAACCAGGCCGCGGCGAGCATCCGGCGAATCGTCGCCGCATAAAGTTGCTGGCCATAGGGCGAGGGGTGAAGATTCAGGAAGTCGTCCTCCCAGGTGAACTGCCCGGCGTCGATCCGCTCGGTGACTTCCCGGGCAAGGTGGATCGTGGGGACGTCGTAGTGTTCCGCCGCGGCCTCGTGCTGCCGAATCACGACGGGCGTCTCGCCGGCGCGGTAGTCGTCCATCTTCGAGGGATCGACAAAGTGCATCACCACGATGTCAATCTTCGGGTTCTCTCGCCGGGCGTGCCGAAGGATCCCCTCCATTCCCCGCGTGATCTGCCGAGGGCTGCGGAAGTTGGTCGAGTCGTTGACCGCCGCCTCCTCGAACAAGAGGTCGACCTGCCCGCGGCCGAACACGTCGCGGAGAAGACGAAAGGCGCCGGGCGTCGAGCCCATCGAGGGGATGCCGGCCGCGACGAAGTCGAACGTCGTCTCGGGGAATCGCTCCTGAAGGTAGGCGCACGTCATGTCGCGCCAGCCCGGGTTGTAGGTGATGGAGCCGCCGAGAAACGCCACCCGGCCGACCTTGTCGCGCTCGAAGCGGATGCGGCAGTTGTCGAGGCTTCCGCGGAGCACAAAGTAATCATCGCCGGCCGGCAGCACGGCCGCATGGCGCTCGATGAAATCGGCGACACGAAGCGGGTCGGGGTGGGGAAAGTGGTGCCCGTTCGATTCGGCGGTCCCCTCGGCGACTTCGATCAGGTCGATCGGGCCGCCCAACGCCCGGTACCGTTCCGCCAAGAGGAACGAGTTCTCTTTCGGCGGAACGACGCGATCGTTCAGGCTGACGACGTGCAGGATCGGGATCGCGGCCTCGGCCAGCGGCTGGAGCGTGTCGATGGGATTGCCCTGGTAGGCGAGTGCCTGCTGCCGGGTGAAGCCGTACTCTTCGAGCAGCGTTTCCCAGGACCCGGGGGCGCCGAGCCCTTCGCCTTGGCCGAGGGGCCAGGACTTGAAGTCGCAGACGGGCGTGTCGGCATAGATGCAGGCGAGCTTGTCGGGATGGCGGCTTGCCCAGGCGTAGGCGAAGAGTCCACCCCGGCTGACCGCCTCGATGGCCGGCTTGGTCGCCAGGCCGTGTTCGCCGGTCATCACCTCGTAGAACGCCTCCCAATGCCCCATCGCTCCGGGGCTGCCGAACATGCCGTCGGTGTTAACGTACGCGACGTGGAATCCCCGCTTGAGCAAGAGGAGATCGGCCTCTGCGTGGTATTCGGGAAACCTCGCCCGCCAGCACCACGGTTTCCCCGGTGCCGCCTGCGGCGGCAGAACCACGTGGCAGGGCCGGCCGTCGACCGCGAAGTCGTGCCGCTCGAAGCCGTGCCAGTCGGACTTCGCTCCCGGCCAGTCGGCCGCCCGGGTCGCCCCGGCGGCGAGCAACGAGAGGGCCAGAGCGAGCAAGCAGCACCGGGCAAGGTTGTGGCGTCTTCTCATCATCCGGTCTCTCCGCTGAACTTTGTCAGAAAATCCTGTCCCCGGGTGGCATGGCGTCGCTTGCGTCGCCATGTTTGGCCCGCCACATGCCCACGCTTCGCGAGGGCATGCCACCCTGGTACGAACGAGTGAGCCAGTTTTCCGCCAAAGCCCGGACATCGTCGTCAGGATACGTGGACTCGACCAATAGTCTAGCAATTCCCCCGGCGCGAGGCGATAATCTTGGCACAAGGCAACATCTCAGCCGTTTGAAGCCACGTTGCGAGACGCGCGCAACCTCGGTCCCAAGCTCCGCTTGGGACCGCACTTACGCTGACTTCTGTCCCGCCGACTTGCCCAGGAGGGCGAAGCAATGTTGCGAAGAGGGAGTGTTCCCAAGCAGAGCTTGGGAACAAGTTATGTGGTTTGGTTGGGCGTCTTTGCCGCCGCATCGCTCGTCTCGGGCGGCGAAATACTCTTCACCGAGGGACCACAGGAATTCGCCGGACGAAAGTACTATTGGCTTGCCGAGTGGAAACTTGAGGTGACGCTGCCGGACGACCTCGCGGAGGGTGACAAGCTCGAGGTCTTCTTCGGCTCGAAGGGACCGAGCAAGCGACCGCTCTATTACCAGTATAACGGCAACACCGGCTCGCTGGCCGACGTTCGAGAACAGGCATACGAGTGGATCGAAATCCCGCTCGCCGGGCTTTCCGCCGGGAAGCAAGTCGTTCTCTTCGGCAAGGGAGACGGCCCGATCGCCTTCCTGGCCGGCGTGCGAATCGCGGGCGAGTCGACCATGCCCCTCAAAGTCAATCCGGTCCGAACCGCCAACGTTTCGCGGTCCCCCGACGGCTCGCTCGTCTGGGCCGATCTTCCCGGTTTCGAGCTCAACGACGAAACGCGAAAACTCTACGACCCCTCCCCCAAGACGCCCGACTGGCCTCGCGCCGAGCGCTCGTCGCAATATGCCGGGATCGCCCTGGGCAAGGTTCAGCGCTGGCTTTACGAGCGGTGCCTGCCGATCCGCGACGAGCGGACCGGGCTGTTCCGGCCCACGGGGCGCGAGTGGAACTATCACGATACGGCGGCCGACTGCTATCCGTTCTACGTCTGGGCGGCCTTTTACACCGACAAGGAAGTGCTCGACACGGTGATGATCGAGACCCTCAAGGCGGAGCAGCGGCTGTGCAACCATCTCGACCGCCTCCCCGTTCCGTACGACATGGACGAAGGGAAACAACTTGTGCCCCCCATCGAGCGGCTGATCTTCGGCGCCAGCGAATACGCCAAGGACGGCCTGGTGCCGATCGTCGAGATCACGGGCAGGAACTATCCGTGGTTCGACCGCATGCGCGAGTTGGTCGACGACCTGTTCAAGCACGCCCCGGTCGAAACGCCCTACGGCAAGATCCCCTCCACGAACATCGAGGTGAACGGCGAATTGCTTCAAATCCTGCCGCGGCTGCACGGCATGACCGGCGACGAAAAGTATCTCGATTGGGCGCACCGGCTGGCCGATTACTATCTTCTGCCCGGTGGGTTCGTCCCCTCGCGCCTCTCGGATCACGGCTGCGAGATCATCGGCGGCCTGGGCCTGCTGTTTGCCGTCGACCGGACGGCCCGCCCGGAAAAGTGCAACGAGTACAAGCCCCACATGGAGCACCTGTTCGACGAAATCCTGCGCCGCGGGCTCAACTCCGACGGGGTAATCATCGCCAACTTGCAGGAGACGGGAGGGCCGCACGACGGCCTCGTCACGCGGGACGGCTGGGGATACGACTTCGTCGGCTTTCTCGATTACGACCTGGCCCTGGGGACCCAGCGCTATCGCGAGGCGATCCACCGGCCCATGACGAACCTGCTCAAGCCGCGCTACGAGAAGTTCAACTGGGACCACGGCTCCCGCGACAACGTCGCCGACTCGGTCGAGGGCGGGCTCTACCTGTTGTATCGGCTCCCCGTGCCCGAGACGTTCCTTTGGGCCGACCGCGAAATCGCCACCCTGCTGGTCGACCACGCCAATCCCGACCGGCTTTGGGATACGCACAAGCTCGAAGCGAACACCGTGCGCACCGTTCTGATCCACACGATGCTCCACACCCGCAACACGATCGCCCGGCCTTGGCGGCAAGGGCTTCAGTTGGGCGCCGCGCCGGTGGGCGAGGGAATCTGCGTGTTCATGAAATCCGCCGAGCCGTACGAAGGGCGGCTCGAGTTCGACGTCCCCCGGCACCGCCTCTACATGGGCTTCGAGCAGGACTGGCCGCGGATGAACGCCGTGCCGGAGTGGTTCACCGTCGAGCCGGACGAAACGCACCAGTACAAGGTGGAAGACGTCGAAGCGGGGACCACGCAGCTCGTCTCGGGTAAATCGCTCAGCGAGGGGCTCCCCGTTCGCCTGGAGCCGGGCAAACCGCTCAAGCTGATCGTTCAGCCTGAATGATTGTCGACGTCGGCCGACACAACCAATCCAACGAGGAGGTCGCCCTGCAATGTTCCACAACCGTATGTTTGTCGCGTTGCTCCCGTCTGTCTGCCTGGCGCTGTGTGGCCCGGGCTACGCAGAGGAGGGAGCCGACTACCAGTGGGTCAACGTCACCACCAGCGCGGCCTACGCGCCCCGCGACGGCGCGGGCGCTTTGGTGTTCCAAGGCCGAATGTGGCTCTTGGGCGGCTGGAACCCCGGCGACAAGGCGCATTTCCCGAGAATCTGCAACAACGAAGTGTGGAGCTCGGCCGACGGAGCGGCGTGGACCCTGGAAAAACCGAACACGTTTCTCGACGACCAATTCGACGCCACAACCGACTGGGAAGGAAGGCACACGGCCGGCTACGTCACCTACAAGGACAAGATGTGGATCGTCGGCGGCGACGTGAACCAGGGCCACTACCACGACGACGTCTGGAACTCGGCCGACGGGAAAACCTGGACCCACGTCAACCAAGGCCGCCAGCCCCCTTGGGTGCCGCGGGCACTCCACCACACGCTGGTGTTCAAGGACAAGATTTGGGTGATGGGGGGGCAGACCATGCCGCGGTTCGCGCCGTCGGATGAAATCTTCTACCGCGACGTCTGGAACACCACCGACGGAATCCACTGGGAACAGGTCGTGCCTGAGGAGCCCTGTTGGTCGGCCCGCGGAATGATCGGCGGAAACGTCGTCTTCCAGGACCGGATTTGGATTCTGGGCGGCGGCACCTACGACACGCCCCAGACCCCCAAGCGGGAGTTTTATAACGACGTCTGGAATTCTCCCGACGGCGTCCACTGGGAGCGGATCGTCGAAAGCGCTCCGTGGAACCCCCGCCAGTACCACGAGGTCGCCGTCTTCGACGATCGGATGTGGGTCTTGGAGGGCTACTACAAGGAGGGCGGCAACCGGAACGACGTCTGGTATTCGGCCGACGGAGTCGACTGGCGCGAGCTGCCCGACACGCCGTGGAACCCCCGTCACGCCGCCAGCGTGTTCGTGTATGACGACGCCCTCTGGATGGTCGCGGGAAACAACATGGAGCGCGACGTGTGGAAACTGGTGCGCACGGCGTCCGCACAAGAAAGGAACTAAGGGACAACTTCGAAACAACTTCCCCGTTTAGCTGCCGCCGGTACGGCGGCATGTGGTTGAAAGGCCCATCGGGTACAATGCCGCCGTACCTAAACGGGAGAGTGTCCAAATCGGCAACTTGTTCTTCACGTGATCCTTAGTAGCACAGGGGACAACCCCATGAATCGCCCGGTATTCTTGATTCTCGTCTGCCTGGCCGCCGGTTCGGCCGGCGCGGCGGAGGAACAGGCCGCGGACCGTCGAACGGACGCCGATTACCTGGACCACCAGATCAAGCACGTTGCCGACGCCGATCTCTTCACGGCGATCGACCTGGACCGCCCGGGGCTGGCGGCCGTCAAGGCCGCGGCCGAGTCCGGCGATTACCCGGCCGCCTACCGCGCCTGGGCCGATTACTGGAAGGCGAAGGAAAAGCTCGCCTGGATCGAGCACGACGGCCACTTGCAGGCGATCGACGAAGTGTCGGCCGCGCTGGTGTCCGATCCGGCCCGCGTCGAGCAGGCCGAAAAGGCCGCGGAGCCGGTGATGCGCCACGAGATCTGCGGCTGGGGGAGCGTCACGCACCAGCACGGCGAGACGGTCGATTTCAACTTCGATTACGGACGGTCGGGTAAGTACGGTTTTCACTACTGGGGCTGGTCCGCCCCGCTCTTGACCGCCTTTCACGCAACCGGCACACCAAAATACCTCGCCGAGTTCGACCGCTTGTTCAATGCCTGGTACCTTCAGCGCGACGCGGTCCAAGGCGCGATCCGCAATCTGGACGTGGTCTGGTACGAGCTCGGCCTGGGGCTCCGCAACCGAAAGTTCCTCGACTATTACACTCGTGATTACGCCGAGCGCCCGATGGAAACGCACGAGCGCATGCTGAAGACCGCGCTGGGCGCCGCCCGGTGGCTCTACGAGCTCCAGCGGCGCGGCTACCGCGACGGGAACTGGCAGATCATGGGCAGTTACGGCCTGGTCGACATCGCCGTGCGTTTGCCCGAGTTTCGCGAGTCGCCCGAGTGGCTGGAAGTCGGCGTCGGGCGCCTGGTCGAGCACGTGAATCGCGATTTCTACGAAGACGGCTGCCACTCGGAACGCGCGCCGACCAGCTACATGAGCATCGCCTACCGCGATCCGCGAAACCTGATGGCCCTGCTCCGGGCGGCCGGGGTGGAAAACGAATCGGTCCGGCAGTTCGGCACGCGCCTGGAAAAAGTGCTCGAGTGGTGGGCACTGGCGACCAATCCGCTCGGCGCCCTGCCGGCATTGAACGAC
>JBDRTC010001190.1:0-11959 GCA_043824335.1 Planctomycetota bacterium
CAAATTGCCCAACGGGTTGGACGAATCTTTACCCTCTTGGCTGTGGACTACGGCGCTCGGAGCCCCTTTCGGCCGCGAGGTTTGCTAGGGCATACAGAGCAGGCCCCGGCGCGACCCGGGTTCCATTTCGATTTGACCCCCCCGCGCGTCACCACACGGGGAACCTCGCGGCCGAAAACGGCCCCAAACCTGAAACCGGACCCATAGTCCGATTACAGGTCATGCCTCCGAAGTAGGGTTTTCCTGGTCTGTCTCCTCCTCGCCGGCCTCCCCAGCGATCCTGGGTGGGCCCGGCCCGAATTCGAGGACGCCCGGCTCCGACACGGCGTCGAGCAACCAGCCGTCCATTCCCCTGACCTTGATCCGATCGCTCACATCGCCCAGAACGTCGGCCAGTTGCAGAAAGTCGAGTTCCAGCTCCACCCGGTCACCCTGGGCATCATGCGCCCGGATCAGCAGCCCGTCCTGCCCGTCCTGCACAGCCTCGCCGTAGACATCCTCCACGACCAGGCGGCAGATCTTCGAACCTTCAACCGTTTCGATTTCCACGCTACACCCCCTAATCAAGGTACCCCCTAGGGGAGTCGAACCCCTGTCTTCGGACTGAGAATCCGATGTCCTGGGCCACTAGACGAAGGGGGCGTGCTGTAACTGCTGGTATCGTCCCGCAGGCGGGGCAGAATTTAACGTGTGTACCACAGCTTTCCGGCGGTGTCAATCGGGCTCGGCCGCCTCTTGGTCAAGTTGATCGAGCCACGCGCGGATTCGGGGGTCGCTGCTGGCCTCCGGCCTCCTTCCAAGCTCGCGGCCCAGCATCCGGCGCATGTCGGGGTCGTCGAGGCTGGTTCGGATGGGTAGGAACGCGTCAAGAACATCGGCCGCTTCCCGGTATTTTTTCTGCCTGGTCAGCACCCAGTACTGGCCGGCCAGGCCGAACGCCCGAAGCTCCTGGTAGGACCCGTCCAGCCCGGCAAAATCATCGAGAATCTTCAGGGCATGATCGTGGTCGTCCCTGGTGAGGTAGATCCAGGCCAACTGCTTCTTGGCGCGGTTCACCCAATCGGGCTCATCGCGGAAGTACTCGATGAACGCCTTCCAGGCCTCCTCGGCCTCCTCTTCGGTACCCATCTGGACGGCGTAAGTCCATTGAGTGAAAACGTTTTCGAATCTTGGGATCGTTTGCGGTCCCGCGGCGGTTTGGGCCAAGAGAGGCGGCTGGCGCACCGTGAGCCAGGCCAATTCGCTTCCCAGGAGAAACGCGCCCAAGAGGCCTGCTGCCCACAGCAGCCAGCGGAAACGGCCCGTTTGGCGCCGGCCGGCGGCTTTCATCAGGGTGTCGAGCTGCTGGGTGGTCTCGCGCAACGAAACCCCAGCGCTGCTCGGCTCGGTAATCTCCCATCCGGGGAGGTCCTCGGGCCACTCCTCGTCGAAATGCTCGAGCTGCAGTTGGCGAAGCTCTCGGAGCAGCTCTCGGGCAGACTGATACCGGCCCTCCGGCGCCTTGGCCAACATCTTGTGAACCATGCGACACAACGCGGGCGGCAGGTCGGGGCAGCGATTCTCCAACGACTCCGGCAGCTTCTTGAGATGCTGGACCGCCACGCTCAGGGCAGTCTCGCCGCTGAACGGAGGGGCGCCGGCGAGCATCTGGTAGCAAGTCACCCCGAAAGAGTAGATGTCGCTACGCGGATCAATGGGGGCACCCTCCACCTGTTCGGGGCTCATGTAGAGGGGAGTCCCAAGGGTCATGCCCGCCTGGGTCAGGTCCACCGAGTCGCCGGCGCCGGGCAAGCGGGCGAGGCCGAAATCGGCGACCTTCACCTCGCCGGAGCGGGTGAGCATGATGTTTTCCGGCTTGATGTCGCGGTGGACAATCCCCTGCTCGGCTGCTTTCGAGAGCGCCGCAGCCACCTGCCGCATGATCACCAGCGCCATGCGGAGGTCGAGGGTTCCGTTTCGGGCCACCCATTGCCGCAGGTTCAATCCCGGGACGTATTCCTGGGCAATGAAGTGAACATGCTCGATGCAGCCCACCTCGTGGATCTGAACGATGTTGGCGTGAACCAGCGCCGCCGCCGCCCGGGCCTCCCGCTGAAAGCGCTGGATGTACGTCTGGTCGGTGGCCAGCTCGCGCTTGAGCACCTTGACGGCCACCTGGCGGCCCAACGAGCTTTGCTCGGCCAGATAGACCTCGGCCATGGCCCCCCGGCCCAGCCGCCTCAGGAGCCGATAATCCCCCAGCTGCCGACCGGAGAGATCGGCCGCCACCTGCTCGCTTTGTCGGTCACTCGCTTCGCTCATCAGGGCGATCCGGGGAGGTCGGAATATGGCTATTCCAAGTATGGGGCCTCGATAGACGGAAGGCAACACGCGCCGCCTGCGCGATCGCAGCCGAGGTTACGGTTCTGAGCGCTTCAAGAGCGGCGGGAACTCGGGAAGCGGGAGAACACATAAGCCGGCAATCGGGAGCAGAAACGAGCTTGCCTGCAACGCCGTGGCCGTGCTCGTCAGATCGGCCAGTGCCCCGAACGGGATCAAGAGGAGCACCGAGACCGACCATGCCAGCCCCATCATGACGCCCGACATCGCGCTGGCGCGGTCGGGGCGAAGCTCCTGGGCCACCACGATGTAGACCGGTGTCGAGAGCGACAAGATCCCGCCGCTTGCGACCAAGAGCACCAGCGCGGCCACGTAGGGGACGTGCCACACGGCAATCAGCGGCAAAAAACCGAGGAAGCATGCGGCCAGCATCAGGCGCCGCCGCTCGACATAGTCGGAAACGTAGCCGCCCGCCACTCCCCCCACGGCGCACGAGAGCAGGAACGCCGTCAACAGAAACCGCCCTTCGGACTTCGACCATCCCTTCTCCGCGCTGTAGATGACGACAAAGCTGGCAACCACCACGACGACGAGCGATCGCAAGACCACGGAGACGAAAACCAGCCAAACCGAGCGAGTGTCCCGGTGCAAGAGCGATCGCCAGGTGGGCAGCTTCGGCGACGTTGTCGGCGAGGCGGTGGTGGGAATGAGCCAAAGAGCCGCGGCAGCCGTCACGAAGCCCAAAGGCATGAAGACCCAACTCATCTGACGTGTCGCCTGCATCAAGAGCAGGGTGACGGCCAGCGGGGCCAGGGCGATGCCCAGCGCTCCCCCGTTCGAATAAATCGACATGGCCAGCCCTCGCCTCGCCCCCGCAAAGCGGCTGACCAGCACGGCCCCGCTCGGGTGGAACAGGGCCACGCCCGTGCCGCCCAGAGCCAGTAGCGCACCGAGCCAAACCGGGCTCGGCGCAAGCCCGATGCAGCTCAGAAACACCGCTGCAATCACCACCCCCAGCGCGAACACGCGCTTCTGGTCGAACCGCTCCAAGAAATGCCCCACGACCGGCTGAAGCATGGAATTCGACAAACTACCCACGTTCACCAGAACCGTCGCGGCGGTCACCGACAAAGCGAACGCCTCGCGGAAGTCCTGGAGCAACGAGGTCAGCAGCAACGCGTAGAAGTCGCCGACCATGTGACCGCAGGCCAGGAGAACGACCACGCCCCACCAAGTCCGGTTGCCGGCCGCCCGTTGCCCGGGCTTAACGGCCTCCGTGCTTTCGATGCATGTCACCGTTGTGTGTCGTCCTTCCTAATCCTACAGCGCTGGGTTGATCAACTCGTCTGGCTCAATCTCATCCGTGCAAATCCGTGCTATCCGTGGTTCCAAGCCATCTGATGTTGACTCATTCAGGTCCTACGTCTCAATCTCGTAGGGCACCCGTTGTGGACGGCTGAGCCGGGCGTTGGCTTCTTCGTCGCCGACGAAGAACTCCTTCTCGGGGTCCCAGGTCAGCGTGCGGCCCAGGTGCATGGAGATGTTGCCCAGGTGGCAGGTGCTCACGCTCCGGTGCTGGCTCTCGACGTCGGAGATGGGCTTGCGCCCCTGGCGGATGCAGTCGAAGAAGTTGCCCATGTGGTTGACGATCGCGTCGAGCTTGCCCATGCGCTCGGGGCGGTCGAGGTTGTCGAAGTCGTAGACGTTGAACTGCTCGCGCGGAAGCGGCTTTTCGGCCAACTCCTCGATCGGCTTCCCCTCGACCGTTCCCCGGTTCACAAAAACCCGCCCTCCCGTGCCGGTGAACATGATGCCGTTGCGCCCGTTGTCGGCCACGGTCATCTCCACGCCGTTGGCGTACCGGTACCGTGCGTGGAAATCCAGGGCGACGTTAAAACCGTTGGGCACGTTGGGGAACTTCGCGGTTCCCTCGATTTCGACCGGGTGCGAGCCGATGCCCCACTGGGCGATGTCGAGATGATGGGCGCCCCAGTCGGTCATCTGTCCGCCGGAGTATTCGTACCACCAGCGGAACGTGTAGTGGCAGCGCTCCTCGATGTAGGGCACGTCCGGAGTCTGGCCCTGCCAGAGGTCCCAGTTGAGGTGCCGCGGCGGGTCGTCGGTGGGGAACGGGCCGCCGGTCTTGTTCTTGCCCAGCACCACGTCGACCCGCTCGAGCTTGCCGATCCGCCCCTGACGCACCAGTTCCACGGCGAGGCGGAAGCGGTGATCGCTGCGCTGCCAGGAGCCGACCTGCACGACGCGCCCGGTCTGGTCGACCACCCTGCGCATCAGCTTGCCCTCGTCGATGGTGAGCGTGAGCGGCTTTTCGACGTAAACGTCCTTGCCGGCCCGGCAGGCGTCGACGACCATCTTCGTGTGCCAGTGGTCGGGCGTGCCGATGGTGACCACGTCGATGTCTTTGCGCTCCAGAAGCTCGCGGTAATCCTCAAAGATCCGGGGTGTGCTCCCAAAGGCCGCCCGGGCCTGCTCGCGCACGTGCCGGTCGATGTCGGCGATGCCGACGATGTCGCCGTGGGCCCTCGCCTTTTCGGCGATCACCGTGCCCTGGTACCGCATGCCAATCGAGCCGATGTTGAACCGGTCGTTCTTCGAGCGAGGCTGGGCTCGCGCCTCCGCATCGGCGGTGAACACGTAGGGAACGGCCGCGCCCGCGGCCAGCGCGCCGACCGACGTCTTCAAGAACCCGCGGCGGGTTGGTTGGGATCGGCTCATGAATCGGCTCCTTGCACGAGGGGATTTCAGAAGTAGGTTATGCTTCAGCATATCAGCGCATTCGACCCCGAGGCGATATGCTGAAGCATAACCTACATGTTTTGTTACCACGGCCACGCCAGCAGGGACAGAATGATCGAGAACAACAGAGCCGCCATGATCAGGATCAGCGTCACGGGCACGCTGGCCGAATAAAGCGACCGTCGGCCGTCTCGCTTCTTACCGAACAGCCAGTAAGACATGACAGGGCCTCCTCGGACTGACCGAACTTTCAATCTGGTTCCCACGCGAAGCGTGGGAACGAGGAAGAAGCGTCAGCCCCCCATTTCGCGCAAACATCCCGCCAGGTATCGCCGGGCGAGGTTGATTTCGGCGGTGACCTGCTCCAGGGTGTCGAGGATGGGGATGCCGCGGGGCACCGGGTGCATGAAAATCTCGGTCCAGCCTTGGTAGCCAATCTTCTCAAGCGCGGCCAACAGCGGCTTGAAGTCGAGCACCCCACGGCCGGGCATCTGCTCGAGCTCCTGGGCCTTGGGCAGCTTTTCCATGCACCCCTGGCCGTGCTGCCAGGCGTAAAAATGGACCAGCGAGGGGCCCATGTCTTCGATCAGCCCGGCCAGAACGCCCACGTCTTGCGGCAGATGATACGGGGCCAGGGCCACGCCCAGGTTCGGCGACGTGGCGAACTCGGCGAAGTAGCGGAGCGAGTCGGGCGTGGAGAGTAGCGCGTGGGCGTGGTTCTCGATGCCGATCGTGATGCCCAGCTCCTCGGCCACCGCCACGTGCGGCTTCATCTGGTCGATGAACTGCTTGACCGCTCGCTTGGCCTCCTCGCCCTCGACGTCTCTCGGCCCGTGGCTCCCGGCGATCACCAGCGAGCCGCCGAACTTCTTCAATACCCGCATCTCGTCCTGAAGGCCGAAGGGGCCGAGGTCGTATCGGGTGGTCATGCCGAGCTTGACGTCGTTGGCTTTGAGCAGCTCGGCGAACTTCTCGTGGCCCATGGCGTCCATCTGCTCCCGCTGGTCGGCGTGGCGGCAGGGCCAGAGGTCGATCGAGTCGGCCCCCGCTTTGCGGACCCCGGGCACGATGTCCTCGAGCTTCAGCGTGCCGTACATGCTCGAGGCGAGCACGTAGCGGAGGACCAGGGGTTTCGGGTCGGCGGCGGCAAACCGGCCGGCGCCCAGGGCAAATGCCGCGGGTCCGGCGGCCAAGAGCCGGCACATCTGTCGTCGGCTTAGCGCGCTAGGATTCATTGTTCAAGGCTGCCTTTAGCATTTGGACGAAGTGTTTTAGTAGCGGCGTGTTGTCGTGCCACGTTCGGGCGGTGACGAGGTTTCCATCGAGAACGGACGGCTCGTCGACGTACGTGGCGCCGCCCTGCTGGGCGTCGATCGCGCACTTGGCGACGGTCGTGACGGTGCGGCCTTGGATGCAGTCGGCGGCGGTGAGGATCTCGATCCCGTGGCACACGCAGGCGACCGGCTTGCCGGCCTCGAAGAAGTGGCGAGTCGCCCGAAGCAGGTCTTGATCGTAGCGGATATACTCCGGGGCCCGGCCGCCGGAGAGAAACAGCCCGGCGTACTCGGCCGGGTCGACGTCGCGAAACGCGATCGTCGCCTGAAGGTGGTAGCCGGGCCGCTCCTCGGTCATGTCCCAGGGCGGGTCCCCACCGGGCGGCACCTCGTGGAGCACCATGTGGTAGAGCCTGGCCTCGGGGCCGGCCACCACGACCTCGAAGCCGTCTTCGGGCAAGCGGAAATAGGGGTACATCGTGTCGAGCACTTCCGTGGCGTCGCCAATGGGCATCAAGACTTTGGGCATGGCGGTGGCTTCCTTTGCGTCGTTCTCGTATTGGGCTTTGTCTGAAAACTCGGTTGGGGTGGCTGGCGGCTGAGCGAAGCGAAGCCCCAGGATCGTGCTTTCCTGGGGCACCGCTGCGCTATGCCCCAGCCACCCTTTCGCAATTTGGACTCTTGAGCCAAAGCCTAGCGGGTGACGGTTGGAGCATCGTCTGCGACCATTGTAGCCTCTTTTCGCACTGCTTTTCCAGTGCCAGCGAACCGAAATCTCGTTGACAGGTGACCGCCCGCGCGGCAGGATACGCCCTGGGGCCGGGGACCGACTTTCGGCCCGGGCACCCCTTGGAGGTTTCATCCACGCCGTGGGGAAGGAGACGTGCCATGAGCAGACGTGACAACTCGCCGGTCACCAGACGACGGTTTTTGGAAAAGGGCTCCGCCATGGCCGTGGGCGCAGCGATCGTCGGCCAATCCGGGGTAGCGCCGGCCGCCACCGCCAAGACCGACATGAAGTACCGCCGCTTCGGACGCACCGGCCTGATGATCTCGGAGATCGGCCTGGGCACCGCCAGCGGCCTGAAGTCGCGAACCTTCGGGCCCGAGATGTTCAACAAGTTCCGGGAGGAGTTGCCCGCGATTGCCAACAAGCTCATGGACCTGGGCGGGAACTTCGTCGCCACCGGCCACGGCTACCACGATACGGAAGTGATCCTCGGCGATGCCTTGAAGGACCACCGCAAGGACGTGATCGTCTTCACCGCGCCCGACTCGCACACCGTCGATGGCGTGATCGAGCGGTGCGAGACCAGCCTCCGCCGATTCCACACCGACTACATCGACTGCTACTTCTCCCACGGCCGCTGGAGCGAGGCCTTTTATGAAGCGGCCCTGAAGCTCAAGGAGCAGGGCAAGATCCGCTTCATCGGGCTGAGCTGCCACGTGCCGGCGACCCATCGGGCGCTCGTGGAGGAAAACAAGCTCGATTTCGTCTTCCAGCCCTACAACTACATGGCATTGGCCAAATGGACCGAAACCTTCGACCGCGACAGCGTGGAAGACCTCTTCGAACTTTGCCACCAGAAAGACGTGGGCGTTCTGGTGATGAAGCCGATGACCGGCCACTTCGTGCCCAACTGGGCCAAGGACACGTCGGACCCCAAAGTCGCCCGGGTGCTGGGAGAGCTTGAACAGTTCGGCAAAAAGAACCTCTACCAGGCGTTCCTCAGGTGGGTGCTGAAGAACCCGAACGTCTGTGCGGCCGCCGTGGGGATGAGCACGGTCGACGACGTGCTCGAAGACAGTGAAGCCGTCACGGGCAAGCTCACCGCGCTCAACTGCCGTCTCCTTGAGCACTACGCGGCGGCGGCCACCGGCGACTACTGCCGCATGTGCGAGACGTGCATGCCCTCGTGTCCCCGGGGCGTTCGCATTCCCGACATCCTCCGCTTCCGGATGTACTACAAGAACTACGGCCACCGGGAAGACGCCCGCGACTACTACGCCGCCCTCTCGGCCGACCAGCGCGTGCCCGCCTGCGATGAGTGCGGCCTTTGTGAGCGCACGTGTCCGAACAGGCTGGCGATCGTCGAGAAGCTCCAAGAGGCCCACGGCCTTTTGGCGTGAACACGCCGCATCCGCGCACTAGACGGCAGGTTATGCCCTGAGCTTCCAGAGGAAGGTGGGAGGGTTTGGGAGGGGGACAGTCCCATTTTCCCTGCGGGAAAATCGGGACAGTCCCCGAGTTGTTCTCCGGCCGTCCCTTAGCGAATCGCCTGGGCGTCCATGGCCCAGTAGGCCCGCGGGTCGTGGGGGTAGAAGTGGCGGGCGATCTGGTCGGAGAGCACGCCGACAAACTCGCGGCGGAACTCGGACTCCTGCAGGTCGGAGGTCGAGATCACGTGGTTCGGCGGGTAGACCGTCTGGGGAGGATATCTCTCGAAGACGAGTTCCCCGGTCGCGCAGTCGTAGACCTGGATCGAAAGGTTCGCCTTGCCCTGATAGAGCGTCTGGCCCTGATAGAGGCTGAACTGCTCCAGGTCGACTCCCACGACCATGTCGGCCTCCAGTGCCTTGCCGACCTCGACGTAGTCGTCCCACGTGTTCGAGTCGATCCACTCAGCGACTTTTCGCTGGTCGACGATCTCGATCTTCGAGACGTTGCGCTGGATGAGCAGGCTGATCTGTCGGGCGATGTCTTTGGCGACTCCCGGATTCGCGTAGAGCGAACTGGTCAGCGGACGGCAGACGACCACCACCCGCTTCGCGCGGAGGCCGTTGTATTCGGCCGAAATGTTCGGCCCCTTGACCAGCCACACGGCCGTGGCCAACGCGCTGGTACACCCGCCGGCCGCCGCCACCCCGGCCAAAAGGACCGACAGGACGAGCAGATGACCGCAACGCGGGACAGCGGGTCTCGAATCGAGAAAGGGACGAGAAGCCATCGTGATTCCTCGTGGGGGGCTGGAGATGGGAGATTTTGGAGGAGGAGTTGTATGTGCAGGCTGGATTAGCCGGTCATCAGTCGCAGGCCCCAATCGATCAGCGTGACCAGCATGACCAAAACGGCCGCCCAGGCCATCGCGGTGCTCGTCGGCGCCCGGCCGAGCCATCGTCCGCAAGCGGCCGAGAGCAGGAGCCACGGCACGGCAGCCAAATCGAGGATCCCCAACAGCGCCCCGCCGGCGTTCGCCCGCAGGGCGTTGATCCAGTGTCCCCGAACCAGGTGCGCGCAGGCGGTGGTCATCCCGCAGGCCGGGCACGGGCGTCCGAACAACACAACGACCGTGCAAGGCGGCAATCCCAACTGCTGATGCGTCCCCCTGTTTCGGGGGTCGGGCTCCAGACCGCGCGCCACCACGAGTGGGACAATCAGGGCCAACCCCAAAATGGCCGCCGACAGCCGGTGTTCTCCGGAAAGTCTGGCCCGATCGGGCTTGCTGGTTCCAGTCACGCTCATCGAAAGAAAGGAGGGCGGAAGATAGCGGGAACTCGGCTCCCCTGCAAGGTCGATTCAGCTTAACATGAACCGTCGATGGGGGGGAAGTGGCAAATCAGATCGTTGTCGCACCAATGCCTGACAGTCCGGTTAATCCCCGTGAAAGCCCTTCGGACGCGCCCGAGGCCCGTTCCAGCCGCCTCATGGCACGCCTGAGCCCCATCTTTTGCGTCGAAGTGTTGTTGAACTCCTTCCTTCTGGTTGCAGTCCTGGCGACTCAGGGTTGTCTTTCTCGGCGGCATTGTCGGCTACTACATCATTGCGTTATGGCTTTCCTACACTGCCCGTCCTGTGCCGTTGACGTGGGCATCGCAGGACACGGCCAGTCGTTCACAGAGCCCAAGCGGCTACGGTCTAGCTTGTCACCAACTTCTTCTTTATCGGGCGTGCGAGTTTTTTCTTCACGACGCGTGCGCCGATAATCGTGCCAATCTCTTTCCGAGACGCACCTAGCGACAACAGTGAGCGAACAAGCAATTCCATGGATACCGATTTGTCAGCAGCTTCCATCTTCGCCAGACGCGATTGGCTTGATCCAAGCCGCTTCGCCAACTGAAACTGCGAGAGCCCTTGCTCTTGGCGACGTTCCTTGAGATTCTTCGCAAGGGCCAACTTCATCGTAATCAGAGCTTCTTCTTCTTCCGTGAGCCCAAGGAAGTCAGACGAAGAACCAACTCTCCAGCCGGCCACTTCAAGTTTCTGGCGTTTGCCTGCTTTCATTGTGTTGCCTCGTCGTATCGCTTGAATCGTTGTCTGCACGTATTGATGACTTTCTTGGGCGTTTTGCGATTCCTTTTCGCGAATACCTCACCGATAATCACGGCATCCGCGTCAAGACGATAGATGATTCGCCACGTCATGTCTTCATCTTGAATCCGCAGTTCATGGCATCGACGGCCAATTGTTGGCATGGGTCGGCTATGCGGCAAACCGATATTCTCACCGCGTTGAAGCCGTCGAAACAACGTCCCCGCTTCAACCCTCGCCTCCTTTGAGAAAGGCGGCGTCTTGATCTCGCCTTCCAGCCAGACAAGCGGTTTGCCGGTTCCGTTCATGCAACCCATTATATGTCATATTCGACATTATGTCAAGTCGACATTCAGGCGGACTTGACCAATCACAATTCTGCCCTGCAGTGGCTGCTGGCCGACTCCAGGTTTCCCGTCCCTTGGTGCAGGAGGCGATCGATCTACGCTTCCCGCACCGGGTTGCGTTCCGCCTTTTGCTCCTTTTGGGCCAGGGCGGCCAGGTGTTGGGCGGCCGGTTGATCGACCATGATGCGGCGGATGGCGGTCGCGCGGCCGGTGGCCGGATCGACGTCGACGATGCTCCCGTTGAGCCTCGCATCGCCCGTGGCAACCTCAAAATGGGTCGGCCGGAAGGATCGGGCGGTCTCCATCACCCGATCGATCCGCCGGCCAAGGATGCTCTCGTGGGGCCCGGTCATTCCCACGTCGCACTGGAAGGCGGTGCCGCCGGGAAGCAGTTGCTCGTCGGCGGTGGGCACGTGCGTATGGGTTCCCAGCACGGCCGACACGCGCCCGTCGAGATAGCGGCCCATGAGTTGCTTGTCGCTGGTCGCCTCGGTGTGCATGTCGAGCAGGATGCACTGGACGTCGCCGGGCAGAGCGGCCAGCACGCGATCCGCCGCCCGAAGGGGGCAATCGACCGGCGGCATGAAAACGCGGCCGAGCAGATTGAACACGGCCACTTGGCTCCGGTCGCGGGCGCGGAGCACGGTGAACTGGCGGCCCGGAGCGGCTTCGGGATAGTTGGCCGGCCGGACGATTCGCCGCTCGGTCTCCAGCACGGAGTAGATCTCCCGACGCCGGTAGACGTGGTCGCCCATGGTGATGCAATCGACGCCCGCGTCCATGAGTTCGTGGTAGATGGCCGGCGTAAGGCCCGATCCGCCCGCCGCGTTCTCCGCGTTGGCGACCACAAAATCGAGCCGTTCCTCAAGCCTCAGGCCGGGCAGTGCCTTGAGCACGATCTGTCGACCCGGTTTGCCGACGATGTCTCCGATCACGAGCAGGCGCACGAGGTGGTTCTTTCTGACGGAGGGGTGAGGGGTGAGGGGTGAGGGGTGAGGGGTGAGGGGTGAGGG
>JBDRTC010001191.1:0-7825 GCA_043824335.1 Planctomycetota bacterium
GCGGCAGAGAGGCTCTGGTAGCGCTTGTCGAGGGCCTCGGGCGACGGCTCGAAGCTGTAGGCATCGGAGGTCAGGAATTCGCAGGTCCGCAATATCCCAAAGCGGGGACGCGGCTCGTTGCGGAACTTGGTCCGGACCTGATAGAGCGTGAGCGGCAGTTGGCGATAGCTCGAAAGATGCCGGCCCACCAGGTCGGTGACGACTTCCTCGTGGGCAGGGGCGAGCACCAGGCGTGACTTACGGTTCTGGCGGCGGAGGGTCAACTCGATCAGCTCGTCGCCGAACGCGTCGGCGCGGCCCGTCCGCTCCCAGAGCGAGGCGGGCGTCAGGGCCGGCATCGCCAACTCGACCGCTCCGGCGGCGTCCATCTCCCGGCGGAGCATCTCGATTGCCTTATTGAGCGTCCGAAGTCCCAGGGGGAGATAGGCGTAGGCCCCGGCCGTCACCTGGCCAATCATTCCGCTGCGAAGCATGAGGACGTGGCTGGCCGCGACCAACCGACCAACGCTTCGCGTCGGTGCCCGGTCGGTGCCCGCCCCCTCGGGCGTTTCCTTCAAGGTCGGAATGAGCGTCCGCGTCCAGCGCATCGGGTCTTGGTCGGTGTTCGCAGTTCAGTAAGGGGCAGTCAGTTTCCGGGCGGGCCGAAAGACCCGCGCCGAGTGCGTCATTTTTCTCGGCGAGCACGTGGAACCGCGTATTCTAGGCAATTGTCGCTTTGTCGGGCAAGAGGGGAGCGGGGCCCCCTTGTGGTGGATTCTCTCGAACCCTAAAATCAAGGTTGGTTTCCGCTTTTCTCTCCGCCATCCATCCCGACCCGGAAAGCAGCCGCATGCAGCGACGCTACGTCAATCAGCTACGTGCCCAGGAGACGGTCGACGACGTGTTCCGCGCCGCCGAAAAGCAGCTCCGGCCGAATCGCAACGGGGATCTCTACCTGCAGGTGGAGTTATCGGACCGCACCGGGGTGATCGGCGCCCGAATGTGGAACGCCACCGAGTCGCTCTACTGCACGTTCGAGAACGGCGACTACGTGCGGATCGAGGGCACCACGCAGTTGTTTCAGGGGGCCTTGCAGTTGATCGCCACGCGGCTCGTGAAGCTCGAGCCCAGCGAGGTCAACGAAGACGACTTCACGCCGGTGGCGACCGTCGAGATCGACAAGCTCGTGGTGCGCATGGGCGAAATCCTCCGCGCGATGGCCGATCCGCAATTGCGAAACCTGGCCGAGTGCTTTCTCCTCGACGAGCCGCTGATGGCGAAGTTCACCCGGGCGCCGGCCGGCGTGAAGCACCATCACGCCTACCAGGGCGGGCTTCTGGAGCACTCGGTCAATTTGATGGAGGTCGCGCTGCGCGTCGCCCCCCGCTATCCGCAGATCGACCGCGATCTGTTGGTGATGGGCGCCCTGTTGCACGACCTGGCCAAGACCGACGAGCTGACGTACGAGCGGGAACTTGCCTACAGCGACGAAGGGCAGTTGATCGGCCACTTGGTCATGGGCATCCGCCTTTTGGAAGAGAAAGTCCGCGAGGCGGAGGAACTCTCCGGCGAGCCGATCTCCGAGGAGACCGTGCTGCGCCTAAAGCACATGATCGTCAGCCATCACGGCGAGTACGGGTACGGCAGTCCCAAGCTGCCGATGACCCTGGAGGCGATGGCCCTCTATTGCCTCGACCTGTTGGACGCCAAGGTGTTCGCCTTCGACCGGCAATTGCGCGACGACCCCAACGTGGGCAGCCCCTGGACACACTACAATCCCACCATGGGCCGGAAGCTGTTCAAGGGATACGGGAAGAAAGAGGTCTAACAGCCTAAATGGAGTTGCGCACAAGATGCATGGAAAAGGCAGAACTGGAGCAAGCCGTTTTGAAGCTGGTTTCAAGGCCGGGCTATCGGCCGGTCAAGCCGCAGGTGATCGCCGAGCGGCTCAAGGTCCCCAAGAATCAGGCCGCCGAGGTCACCAGAACGATCAAGAGGCTGGTCGCCCGGGGACAGCTCAACTACGGGCCGAGCCGCGCGGTCGAACCGGTCGACCCCGCCAGCCCCAAGGGCAACCGCGTGGCCGGAGTGTTCCGGCGAACCGACGCCGGGTACGGCTTCGTGCGCCCCACCGGCGCGAAACCGGCCGACGCCCGGCTCCACGACGTCTACATTCCCTCGCACAGCTCGGGCGACGCGGCTACCGGCGACACGGTCCTCGTCGAGCTCAGCCGGCAACGCGGTGGCGGGCATCCGGGCCCAAGGGGTGAGATTGTCCGAGTGATCGAGCGGGAGTCGCACGAGTTCGTGGGCACCTATTTCGAGTCGGTCGGCTCGGGCTACGTCGAGGTCGACGGCACGCTCTTTGCCAGGCCGATCCTCGTGGGGGACCCCGGGGCCAGCGGAGCACGGCCCGACGACAAGGTCGTCCTCGAAATGGTCCGCTTCCCCTCGCACCTTCACGACGGCGAGGGCGTGATCACCGAAGTGCTCGGGCGGCGGGGCCAACCGGGCGTCGACACCCGCTCGATCATTCGCGAGTTCCGGCTGCCCGAGGAATTCCCCGACGACGTTTTGGAAGAAGCCCGCCGCCAGGCCGACGAGTTCGACGAATCGATCCCCTCCGGCCGGCTCGACGCCACGGGTGAGGTGGTGATCACCATCGATCCGGCCGACGCCCGGGACTTCGACGACGCCATCTCGCTTGAACGGCTCCCCAGCGGCCACTGGCGGCTTGGGGTTCACATTGCCGACGTCGCGCACTTCGTCCGCCCAAAGACCGCCCTGGACCGGGAGGCGTACCAGCGGTCGACCAGCGTTTACCTGCCCGATCGGGTGATCCCCATGCTGCCGGAGGTGATCTCCAACGGGCTGGCCAGCCTGCAGCCGGGGAAAGTCCGTTACACGAAAACCGTGTTCATCGAGTTTTCCGCCGACGGAGCGCCGCTCTCCGCCGAGGCCCATTCGGCGGCCATCAAGAGCAACCGCCGGCTCGCCTACGAGCAAGTCGACCAGTTCCTCCAGGATCCCGAGCCCTGGCGGCGCAAGCTGGGCGCGAAGGTCCACGACCTCTTAAGCCGCATGCACGAGCTGGCCATGATCCTCCGGCGGCGCAGGATGAAGCGAGGGGCTCTCGAACTCTCCATGCCCGAGGTGAAGATCGACTTGGACGCCCAGGGCCGGGTCGCCGGGGCCCACGTGGTCGAAAACACCGAGAGTCACCAGATCATTGAGGAGTTCATGCTCGCGGCCAACGAGGCGGTGGCCGAGCTGCTCCAAGAGAAGGGACTTGCCTTCCTCCGACGCATCCACGCGCCTCCGCTCCCCAAGAAGCTCGCGGCCCTGACCGAGTTCGTCGCCGAGTTGGGCTTAAAGACCGGAAGCCTGGAGAACCGCTTCGAGCTTCAAAAACTGCTCACGGAAATTGCCGGTCGCCCGGAGCAGCACGCGGTCAATTACGCGGTGCTTCGATCGTTCCAGCGCGCGGTTTACAGCCCGGAAGAGGAGGGGCACTACGCCCTGGCCAGCCGCTGCTACTGCCATTTCACCTCCCCGATCCGGCGCTATCCCGATCTGACCGTACACCGGCTGCTCGACGCGATCTTCTCCCACAAGAGACCCCGAAAGGATTCCGACCAATTGGCCGCCGTGGGCGAGCAATGCTCGGAGCGGGAGCGGCGAGCCGAAGCGGCCGAGCGGGAGCTGACGAAAATCAAGCTCTTGGCCTACTTGAGCCAGCGGATCGGCGAGGAGATGGACGCGGTCGTCACCGGCGTGGAGAGCTTCGGACTCTTCGCCCGAGGCGTCGACCTACCGGCCGAAGGGCTGATCCACGTCGGCTCGCTGGCCGACGACCGCTACCGCTTCGACCGCACCACGCACACGCTCGCCGGCAGTCGCTCGGGCAACGCCTACCGTCTGGGCGACCTCTTGCGCGTGGCCGTGCTCCGGGTCGACCTCGACCGCCGCGAGCTGGATTTCCGCCTGGTGCGGCGCGAAAAGCGGCCGCCACCGGCCAAGAAGGCGAGGCCCGGGGGCAAGGACCGGACGGTTGCGAAGGGCAAGACACGGGCGGCCGCAAAGGGCAAGACGCAGGCGGCCGCAAAGGGCAAGACGCAGGCGGCTACGAAGGGCAAATCGAAGACGTCGGCCCAGAAGCGAACGGCCTCTAAGAAGACGGCCAAGCGAAAGCGGCGGCGCTAGGGGTCTGTCAACGTCGAAATGATGGGTTGGGTGCCACTGGCGTCTCGCCAGTGCTGCCGTGAAAGCACGGGCAAGATGCCCGTGGCACCCGTCAAAACAACCGGCGCGCTTGGCGTGGGGCTCCAGACATTCCCCCTCCCCTGGCTGTGACGCCGTCAAACGCTAGAATACAAACCACGCTTTTCGGCGGGACTATCGGCAGAGGACGGGTAGGGCTGGTGATGGCATCCAAACGTGAAACGCTCTTGAAAAGCCCGCTCGACCAGTGGCACGTCCGGCACGGGGCGCGGATGGTCCCGTTCGCCGGCTGGTCGATGCCGGTTCAGTACACCTCGATCATCCAGGAGCACCTGGCCACCAGGGCCGCCGGCGGCATGGCCGACATTTCCCATATGGGCCGGCTCCGCTTCGAGGGCCCGGGGGCGGCCGTGTTCTTGGCCGAGCTGCTCACCCGGCGGGTAGGCGGCCTGGGGCTCAACCAGATCCGCTATTCCCTGGTGACCAACGATCAGGGAGGCATCCTCGACGACGTCTTGGTCGGCTATTACCACAACGCCAACGGCCAGCCCTACTACGTGGTGGTCGTCAATGCGTCCAACCGCAAGAAGATCGTCGACTGGGTCGACGCCCATCTGCCACAGGAGCGGGCCGGGGCGTACGGCCAAGAGATCGTCTGGTCCGACGTGACCCGGCTCTGGGCGATGTTCGCCATTCAGGGGCCCCGCTCGGTCGACCTCTTGCAGCCGCTGGTCGACGTCGACTTGGCATCGATGAAGTACTACAACGGAGCGCAAGTCCAACTCCTGCACCCAGCCGCCCAGAGGCAGGGAGGGATCATCAGCCGCACGGGCTACACGGGCGAAGACGGCTTCGAGTTGAGCATCGGGGCCAGCATCGCCCCGGGGGTCTGGGAAGTGCTCGCGGAAATGGGGAAACCGTTGGGCATCGTCCCCACCGGGATCGGGGCCCGCGACACCCTGCGTTTGGAGGCGGGGATGCCGCTTTACGGACGCGAGCTTTCCGAAGAGACTAATCCGTTTCAGGCCGGGCTCGCCTACACGTGTTATTTAACCGGCTACGACTTTCCCGGCCGTGACGCCTTGAAGCAGCTCGAACGGACGTCGCTTGAGTCGAAGCTGGTCGGATTTGAACTCGAAGGCCGCCGCCCCGCCCGGGAAGACTGCACCATCCTGGCCGGCGACGAGCCGGTCGGCCGCACGACCAGCGGCACGTATTCCCCCACGTTGAAAAAACCGATCGCCCTGGGCTACGTTCGCGTCGAGCACGCCGCACCCGGCGTCGAGTTGGCGATCGACGTGCGAGGTCAACGCTTGCCGGCGCGAGTCGTCGAATTGCCCTTCTACCGCCGCAACTCGAAAGGAAGCAAGGCATGACCCCCGAGCAACTGTTGTACACGAGGACCCACGAGTGGGTGGACGTCCAGACCGATCCTTCCGGGGCAAAGATCGCCACGGTGGGCATTTCGGCCTTCGCCCTGGAGGCGCTGACGGACCTGATTTACGTCGAGCTGCCAGAGCCGGGGCGCCAAGTCAAGGCGGGGGCCCCGTTCGGCGTGATCGAGTCGGTCAAGGCCGTCAGCGACCTCCTCTGTCCGATCGACGGCGAAATCGTCGAGGTCAACTCCGCGCTGGCCGACAACCTCGAACGCCTGGCCGACGACCCCTACGAGTCGGGCTGGTTCGTGAAGATCAAGATTACCGACGAATCGGGACTGGCCCAGCTTTTGGACCACGCGGCCTACCAGAAGCAGTGCGAAGAAGAATTGGCGGACGAGTAAACCACATGCCCTACGTCCCACACACGTCCCAAGAGCGCCGGGCGATGCTCGAGGCGATCGGCGTCGCCTCGGTGGAGGAGCTGTTCGAGACGGTGCCGGCCGAGCTGCGGCTCGACCGCGCCCTGAATCTGCCGCCGGCCATGGGGGAGCTTGAGCTGACGGCTCACCTGGGCGCTCTGGCGGCCAGGAACGCCCCGGCCGGGGAGTCTCTCTGTTTTCTCGGCGCCGGAAGCTACGATCACTTCATTCCCGCAGTGGTCGATTTCGTCGCCGCCCGAAGCGAGTTCTACACCTCCTACACCCCGTACCAGGCCGAGGCGAGCCAGGGCAACCTCCAGGCGCTGTTCGAGTACCAGACGCTCATCACCCAACTGACCGGGATGGACGTTTCCAACGCCAGCCTCTACGACGGCGCCAGTGCGGCCGCCGAGGCGGTGCTGATGGCCTTGGGGGCGACCCGGCGTTGGGGGAAGATTGTCACCGCCGCGAGCGTTCACCCCGAGTACCGCCAGACGCTGGCCACGTACCTGGCGAATCTCAACGTGGAACTGGTCACCGTGGGCACGCCCCAGGGAGCCGTCGAGCCGGAGGAACTCGCCCGAGCGGTCGACGACCAGACGGCCTGCGTGCTCGTCCAGCATCCGAACTTCTTCGGCTGCCTGGAGGAAGTGCGGTCGCTGGCGGAAATCGCGCACCGTGCCGGGGCGCTCTTTGTGGTGGCGGTCGACCCGATCAGCCTGGGCCTGCTCGAACGGCCGGGCGACTACGGGGCCGACATCGTGGTGGCCGAGGGCCAATCGCTCGGGAACCCCATGAGCTTCGGCGGCCCTTACCTGGGGATTATGGCCGCCGGCGAGCAGTTCGTCCGCCGCATGCCGGGCCGGCTGGTCGGCCAAACGGTCGACCGCCGCGGCAAGCGATGCTGGGTGCTGACGCTGCAAACCCGCGAGCAGCACATCCGCCGCGAAAAGGCGACCAGCAACATCTGCACCAACCAGGGCCTGTTGGCCTTGCGCGCGGCCGTGTATCTGGCGGCGATGGGGCCCGAGGGAATGCGGTCGGTGGCCGAATTGTGCCTCCGGAAGGCTCGCTACGCGTTGGAGAAACTCACCAGCGGCGGCTCGCTCGCGCCGGCGTTCGATCGGCCCGTGTTCAAGGAGTTCGTCGTCCGCGTGCCCGACGGCCGGATCGACGAGCGGATCGAGGCCGCCCGGCGCCAAGGCATTTTCGCCGGCGTGCCGCTCGGCACGTGGTATCCCGAGCTGGCCGACGGTCTCTTGGTCGCGGTTACCGAGAAGCGGACCAAGGCCGAGATGGACCAACTGGCGGCGGTGATCGAATAATGATTGATGAAATGATGAAATTGCGATTCGATGAAAAGCAGATAGCGGCGATCGCCGCGAAGTACGCATATCAACGCGAGGACGAAGAAGTAACTCGCCTGAAGCGTGATGTGGCCGCGCGAGGGTTTCTGACGAAGGACGATTTGCAGAAGGTGGCGTATTGGAAGGCACCCAGGAGCGTGCATCATATCGAAAAGAACTGCGAGGAGTACATCAAAGAGGTCACTGGGTTTGCGCTTCGGACAACCAGCGAGCGCGCAAGGATTCAAGCTTTGACCGTACTCGATGGAGTCTCCTGGCCCACGGCGTCAGTGATCCTGCACTTCTTCCACGAAGAAAAGTCTCCGATTTTGGATTTCAGAGCGCTTTGGTCACTAATGGTTGAGTTGCCAAACCAGTACACGTTCAGCTTGTGGTGGCCGTACGTGCAGTTTTGCCGTGAATTGTCGCGTCGGAACCGAGTGGACATGCGCACTTTGGACCGTGCTTTGTGGCAGTATTC
>JBDRTC010001192.1:0-10810 GCA_043824335.1 Planctomycetota bacterium
TCGCCAGTGCTGCCGTGAACGCACGGGCAAGAAACCCGCGGCGCCCGTCAAAGAAGCCTTGAGGGACAACTGGAAGCGGACGGAAAGCCCGGTGCACTGGCGAGACGCCAGTGGCACCCGAGGGTCGTTCGGGAATGACTGGAGCAAAAACTCCACAAGAACGTCGAGGAAATGCGGAATCCGTTTGATGGATCTGACGGCTTGAATGACAATGGAAAGGAAGTGCGTCCAAGGGCAACGGAAACCGTGAAGGCTAGTGAAAAACCGTGGCACGAATCTTTTCTTTTCAGAAGCTGGGGAGGGCGTTCTCCCTCCTCTTGACCCTGGCTACTAGCGCGGCGGCCCAACTGCCCGCCGATCACACGGACGACGAAGACGGCTACTTCTTGCACGGGGTCGGCACGGATGGGACCGGGGACGGTAAGGAAAATCCGTATTGGAATCACTGCACCGACTGCCACGCGCGGGATTTGCGGGGTGGCCTGGGGCCTTCGTGCTATCAGTGCCACGGCGAAGAATGGAACACCGGCGATGCCGTCAACCTGGCTCCGCCCTTGGATCACACAGAACAGAAGGACGGTGATGCAGACCACAAGCCGGGCTATGGAATCCCGCTGACGGCCGGCTGCACGCTCTGCCACGGACCGAATCTCGACGACGGCTTCACCGTTTCCTGCTACACGTGCCACGAGCGGATATGGGCCGGTGAGGGGCCGCCCCTGGATCACTCGGTTATCGCCTCGCACAAGCCGGGCTACGACAATCCGTGGGGCGCGGGGAACTGCACGGCGTGCCACGGGAGCAATCTGGAAGGCCGCTACGGCGGCGCGATCCCTGCCTGCTCGGATTGCCACAATCCTTTCACGGACCCGGACCCGCCGCCGCCGGGACATCACGGCGGCGATCGCGATGACCCGTACGCCGATTGCGCCTCATGCCACGGCCAGGACCTCCAGGGGGCTCCGTTTGGCCCGATTACCGCGCCCTCCTGCAACCTTTGCCATGTTGATCTGTGGGCCGTTGGGAACCAGCCGCCGGTGCCGGATGCGGGTGGCCCGTACGCGGGCACGGTTGGCGAAGCAGTGGTGTTTGATGCGTCGGGCACGACCGACCGTGAAGGAAACTTGCTTTCCTTCACGTGGGATTTCGGAGACGGCAGGCCACCGCATTCCACCGGGCAGTACCCGGTCACGGCCTACACGTTTTACGAAGTTGGTACCTACAACGGAACGCTTACGGTGGAAGACGGATTCAACGCCGGGGTCGTGGTGCCGTTCACCGTCCAGATCGGCGAAGCGCGCCCGGGGCCCGTCGTTTGGACCGTGACGACAACGGCCGTTCCGCCGGAGACGTTCACGATCACGATCGAGGACCACACCGGTTTCCTCGTGATCACGAAAGACGACGGCGTGAACCTCCCCTCGCTCGCGTTCGGCATCGAGTTCGTCGGCGTGATCTTTTGGATGGACATTTGGATGGACCTCTCGGGGAACGTATTCTGGGGCACGGGCGACATGTTCTTCGGCAACATCAACCGCGTGGGTGGAACGATGTCGGGAGTCGTTTTCGAGGACACGGGAGGCGTCGTTACCTTCAGCGGCACAAAGCTCTGACCTGACGTTTGCCGGCGCGAGGCCGGAGCCTGATATGAACATCCGGGGATTTCGGCATTTTCGAGCGATGCTCGTCGGCTTGGCCGTGAGCCTCTGCGCACTCGAAGCCCTCGGCCACGACCCCCGAGGGACCGCCCACGATTTTTCCGTGCTGCCGTGGTCGAGGGGCCGGCTCTGCACGCCCTGCCACTCGGTGCAGGACGGTTGGAACCACGATCTTTCCACCCAAGTCTACACGCTTCACGATAGTCCGACCCTGACCGCGCCCGATTACGGGCAGCCGAGCGGCGTTTCCGCTCAGTGTCTGGGCTGCCACGACGGCACCGTTCCGCTCGACAGCTTTGGCGGCTATTCCGGTTCGCACTACATCTCGCCCGCCGCGCGGCTCGGACCGGATCTGAGAGGGCACCACCCGGTGAGCTTTACGTTCAACTCCGCGTTGGCGGCGGTCGACGGGGGACTGAACGATCCGGCCACGACCCCCAGCGGCTTGGGCGGAACCGTTGCCGACGACATGCTCGATGGCGGCCGCCTCGAGTGCACCACCTGCCACGACCAGCATGGCATAAGCGGACTGTCGTATTTCCTGGTCAAGCCCGCCGAGGGAGGCGCCCTTTGTCTCACTTGCCATAACAGCGGCGATCACACCGAGCTTCGTGCCGGGTTCGCCGATCACAAGCCGGGACTCGGGAACCCGATCGATAACGGCTGCACCCAGTGCCATGGTCCGAACCTGGACGACGGATTCGCCACCTCCTGCTTCACCTGCCACGGCCAGATCTGGGCCGGCGGAGGGCCACCTGCCGATCACACCGAGCTTCGGGCCGGGTTCGCCGATCACCAGCCGGGACTCGGGCAACCGTTCGATAACGGCTGCACCCAATGCCACGGTCCCAACCTGGACGACGGATTTGCCACCTCCTGCTTCACCTGCCACGGCCAAATCTGGGCCGGCGGCGGGCCGCCAGCCGATCACACCGAGCTTCGGGCCGGATTCGCCGATCACAAGCCGGGACTTGGCGAGCCGTTCGCCAACGGCTGCACGCAGTGCCATGGGCCGAACCTCGACGACGGGTTCGCCACCTCTTGTTTCACATGCCACGGGGTGCTCTGGGAGGCGGGAAACCGGCCGCCTGTCGTCGATTCGGGTGGCCCTTACACGGGCGTTGTGGGCGAGCCGGTCGAGTTCGATTGCTCCAATACCTATGATCCCGACGGAGACGCGCTCAGCTACACGTGGGACTTCGGGGACGGCAGCGCCCCTTCAGGCCCCAGTCAGGCTCCGGCGACAACCCATGCCTACGAGACGTCCGGGAGCTATCTCGCGGTGCTCAGCGTGAGCGACGGCGTGAACGATCCGGTGTCGGTCGACGTCGCGGTCGAAGTATCCGACGATCCGCCGCCTTCCGGGGATGACACGTGGGAAGTAATGCTTCCTTTCCTGTTTGACCAGTTCACGATGACCCTGCAGGACTTCGACGGCATCCTTCTCCTGCACATCGTCGAGACCGACGGCCAAGCCAGCTTTGGGATCGGCGCGGAGTATGACGGCGTCATCTTCTGGATGGACATCACGGGGTCATTGTTTCTCGGCAGCGTGGACCGCACGGCCGGAACGGCGTGGGGGCTTGTGTTCGGTTATCAAGGAGGCGAAGGTTCCGTCTGGTTCGCGGAGCGGCTCTGAGCTGCCGTGCCCGTGTGCAAGAAAGAGAATCCCAGGTAGGTTTGGCATGAATATGCTGGTGCTCGGCTGTTTCAACTGAAGGACTAACTCGCCTTTTTCAACGGGCTGCCAGCACGTCCAGCCGCAGGGCCAGATTGTGCCGGCTCCGTTCATGCCCTCGCCCGGCAGCCCGGCGCCAAACGGGTCATTGTCGCTTCCGGGGGGGCCGGATATACTTGAAAGATTACGGACCTTTTGGGGTGATCGCCATCCCGTAAGTCACCATTAACTCCGAGGATTTTGTCCTCCGAGATAGAGAAATCGTCATGGCAAGAAGAAGAGCCGGCAAGAAAAGTCCAGCCCCTCCCGACGCTCCCGAGGCGGGCGGCGGGGAAAAGGCAACGTCGGCTTCAGTGGGCCCGGTGGGCGGGATCGTTCGATTCATGGGATCGTTGAAGCTGGCTGTGGCGCTCTTGTTGGTCTGGCTCGTCGTGCTGGCCGCGACGACGTTCCTCGAATCTGCCCGGGGAAGCGAGGTTTCGCAGTGGTACGTCTACCACAGCCGATGGTTCCTCGCGCTGATGGTTCTGTTGGCGGTCAACGTGTCGGTGGCCGCGCTCGTGCGATGGCCCTGGAGGAGACGTCACATCGGGTTCCTCATCGCCCACTGCGGGCTGTTAGCTTTGGGCGCCGGGTCGATCCAAAGCTTCGTGGCGGGCGTGGAAGGCCAACTGACCTTCATGGAGGGACAAGCGGCCGATACGATCGTCCTCTCCGGCCGCAGTCAACTCACCGCGTCGCGGAGCGAGGGCGGCGCCCGGGAGGAGTTGGCTTTCGCCTTTGAGCCAGGCCCGATCGATTGGCCTGCCGATAAGCCGCTCGACTTCGGCGAGTCGGACGGCCTTCGCGTGAAGGTTCTCCGGTACTACCGTCACGCCCGGCAGGAGGTCCGGTGGGTCGAAAGCTCTTCGGGAGCTTCCGTGCCGGCGCTTCGCTTCGCGCTCTTGGGCGTCAAAGGCACGCAGGTGGCCGACCAGTGGCTCCCCGCGCGGAAATTTGCCGGCGAAACGGCCGTGGGTCCGGCCAAGTTCGTTTTCCACGAAGTGCCCACCCAATCGATGCTCAAAGACTTGCTCGCGCCACCGGACGATGCGTTGGGCGACAAGGGCCTGCTTTCCGCTTACTACAAAGACAAGGTCAGGCGAATCCCGGTTGACGAGAACGTGGGAAAACGGATCTCGATCGGCGACGATGGAACCGAGGTGGAAATTGCCAAGTACCTAGCGAACGCAACGGCCGACGGCAGCGGCAAGTTCGACTCCACGGGCGACCGGCCTCGCAACCCGCTCCTCGAACTACAGATTCATCTCCCCGACGCCAAGGAGCCCCTTCGGCAGATCGCCTTTGCCAAGACTCCGTTCTTGAATCTCGACGGGATTCACGGACCGCCCTCTCCGGTGAAGTTCTTCTACGCGCACCCGGCCGTTTCCCCTGAAACGGGGATGGAGTTCTTCCAAACGCCGGACCGGAAACTGTACTGCCGGGTTTTCAGCAGCGGTAAGTACCAGTCGCGGGGCCAGGTCGCCGTGGGCGACGAGATCGAGGCGTTCGCGGGGTTCAAGGTCCACCTGCTTGAGCACCTGCCTCGTGCCGCCGAGGAAATGACGTTCGAGCCGGCCGAAGTCAAGCCGGGAGACGACGAAAAGCCCGAGGCCGCCGCCCTCTTTGAGATTGCCGTCGAAGGGGAAACGCACCAGGCGTGGCTCCAGCGCGCCGGCCGGCAGCACGGGTTCAAGAGAATCCAGACCTCCAAAGGCCCGCTCGACCTCTCCTTTGGATACGCACAACGCCCCCTGGGCTTCTCTTTGAAGCTGGTGGATTTTACGCGCGGACTGAACCCGGGCGGCATGGGCGACGCCTCCTACGCCAGCACGGTCCAACTCGAGGACGAGTCGGAGGGACTCTCCCTGGAGCGGGAGATCTCGATGAACGAGCCCTTGACCCACGGCAAGTTCACCTTTTACCAGTCGGGCTTTGACAAAACGCCGGACGGGCGCGACGTGTCCCGCCTGAGCGTGGCCTACGACCCGGGAAGATTCCTGAAGTACGCCGGCAGCCTGATGATCTGTGCGGGCACGTTCGTGATGTTCTACTGGAAGCGTCGGCGCGTCGGGGGTGAGGGGCGAGGGGTGAGGGGTGAGGGAAGTTGAGAGTTGAGGGTTGAGAGTCCAGAGTGGAGCGTCCGGAGTCCGAGGCGCGAGTGCGCAGAAGTGTCAACTCTCACCTCTCACCCCTCACCTCTCACCCCTCATCCCTCATTGAGTCCTATTGACCCATAGCGAGAGTGTCTGATGCGAAGTGTGATGACGGCCTTCTTTGCGAAGAGCATCCTGTTGGCGATGATCGCCTCGGCGGCGGACGTCCAGGGGTCCGGCCCGGCCTTTGACTGGGGCCCGTGGCAACGTCTTCCCGTCCAGGCCGACGGCCGGCGAAAGCCGCTCGACACGCTGGCCCGGGAAGCCTTGCAGGAAATCGGCGGCCGCGAGCGCTTCCGCGATCCGGATACCGGGTCGAGGCTCAGCCCCACGGCGGCTTATTTGGGGATGCTCTTCGACTGGCAGGGCTGGGAACAGCCGCAGGGGCCGCACGCGTCGGGCATGATGGGCGCTTCGGGGGCCTACTTCGGATCGCACGGGGCCGACAAGTGGGACCGCGAGCCGCTCATTCCCGTCGACGGCCTCAAGCTCCGCGACGCCCTCGAAGTGGCCGATGACCGCCGGCGCATGTCGCCCGTCGAACTCGGGGAAGCCGAGGTCCACGATCCGAACACCGGGATGAAAACCCCATTCGGCATCTGGGCCCGGAAGCTCTACTTCAGCGAGGACGAGGACTATAGCAAGGCGGAAAAAAGGGAAGCCGTCGAACTCTCCAACAAGCTCCAGTCTTACCAAACCCTGCGGATGGGACGGGGCCTCGAAGTGCTCCCCGTCCAGGGGGACGAGCATCAACACTGGCTCTCGCTGGCCGACCTGATCGGGACGGACTTAAACGACCAGACGGATCCCACGGGCGACCTGCGAAAGGCGAAGGAGCAGTTTCTCGATGTGCGAACGGCCTACCTGGCGGGCCAGGCGGAGTCGTTCGACGAGGCCTCGGCCGCGCTCATCGCCACGTTGCGAAAGCTCGGGCCGAAGCGGGGGGAATACCCAAGCGAGGCAATCGTCAATCTTGAAGTGACCTACAATCGCTCTCGCCCGTTCCGCTTTTCCTGGATATTGACCCTGATCGCCTCCTTGTCCTTGCTGGTCAACAGCGCCACCAACCGGAAGGCCTTTCGCGCCGCCGGCCTGACGGCCCTGGGCGCGGCGCTGGCGGCGCTCATCATCGGCCTGGCGATGCGGACGGTGCTCAAGGGAAGTCCGCCGGTGACGAACCTCTACGAATCGGTCGTGTTCGCGGGCTTCGGCACCGTGCTGTTCGGCATGCTTTTTGGGCTTCGTTCCCAAAGGCAGGGGGTGTTGGCGGCGTCGCTCGTGGTCGCCACGATCATCCTGGCGCTGGCCGACGGCTGCCCGTCGGTCCTGGACCCCACCATCCGCCCCTTGCCGCCGGTCTTGCGGAGCAACTTCTGGCTGGCCGTTCACGTGGCGACCATCATGCTCAGCTACGCCGCGTTTGCGGGGGCGTTGGGAATCGGCAACGTCACGCTCGGCTTCTACCTGGTCGGTTCGAAGCGGCGAGAGGCCATCAAAGTCCAGAGCCGGTCAACCTACAAGATACTGCAAGCGGGCGTGCTCTTGCTGGTGGTGGGCACGTTTCTCGGGGCGGCCTGGGCCGACTACTCCTGGGGACGATTCTGGGGCTGGGACCCGAAAGAGGTTTGGGCCCTGATCACCCTGCTCGGCTATCTGGCGATTCTGCACGCCCGCTATGCCGGCTGGGTCGGCACACGGGGTTTGGCGGCCTGCTCGGTGATCTGTTTCACGCTCGTCTTGATGACCTGGTACGGCGTGAACTTCCTCAGCGGCGGGTTGCACAACTACGGCTTGGGCGGCGAAGAGGGACCGATCTACGTGCTCGCCGCGATCGCTCTGCAATTGCTCTACGTCCTGGGAGCCATTGTCATGTCCTTCCTTTGGGAGATCTTGAGGGCTGCACGGCCCGATTGAGAGAACACGATCGCTCCGCGTCAGTCCTACTTCCGGCGCAGCGTGATGCCCGTGTAGTGGATGCCCTCCTCATCGACCGTCAGCAGGCCACCGCCGGGGGCCAGGTAATTTTCCAGCACCGAGAACGGCGGCAGCGAGTCGCCGCCCACGGCCGAGTGGAGCGCCCGGGAAAAGGTGTTCCGCTCTGCCTGCCGGCTCAGCAGCCCACGGGTTTGATCCGCGCCGACCAGCTCGTAGAACGACCGCATGTCTTCCTCCGGACGCGCAAAGCGGACCATGGCCGGCTCGGCTCCGCCGCTGCGGTCGCGGATCCGGCTGGCGACGAGCTTGAAGTCCAGGGCGTCGGCCAGGCGGTCCCCGGAGCCGGCGGCCGTGTCAATCACCGTCTGATAAAGACTCTCTCGGTCGGCGACGATCAGGCAATTGTCCAACACCCCGAAATACGGCCTGGGTAACGACGCCCTCGCCGGGGCATCCGCCTCCGAAGTCGGTGAGGAATACTGATAGTACGTCTTTCCGGAATGTGAAAGGCGCGACAAGGCCTCCCCTCGATCGCGGGAAATCGTTTCCAGCACCGCGCCGAGCCCCGAGCCCGGCTTCAATTCCCACGCAAACAGGGTCGAGCGGCCGCGAGGCGTGCCGGGGCGATCCACGCGCGTGATTCGGGTCATGCGGCCGGTCAGCGCCGGCAAGAGGTCGTTCTCGAAGTCCAGCCCGGTCGGCTCCCCAACCCACTGCTGGAGGGCTTTGGAAAGCGCCCCTTCGCCGCGAAACCCGTCAAAAACCTCTCGAAGCGCGGTGAAGGCCGCGAGGAGGTCCCAGTGCATGGTGGTGTAGGTCGACACGTCGGCGGGGACCCAGCCTTCCGGCGTCGTCTCCCCGGACCTTAGCGCGAGCACCTTCAGGATGCCCGTGTCGGGTCGCGTCAGGAGCAAATGGACGTGGGTCATGCTGTCGAACCGGCCGGTGTCCCACTCGATCCCGCCGCCAAAGGCCCTCACGCCGTCGAGCCCCAGAACGGGAAACATCGCCAGCCCCATCTGGAGGCCGGGATTCCGCTCCCCCATGCTCCTGAGAAGCAGGATCGGATCGACGTACCAGACGAACTGGGGCCTGGGGTTTTGCTCTCGGCTGCGGCGCATGATGGCGCCAAACTTCTTATTTCCGCCGATGGTGGGGAGTTCTTGGCCGTTCCAGGCGGCCAGCACCTGCTTGAGCACCTCCATGTTCGTGCTGACGACCAGGGTGTCCTCCTTCTCCAGGAACATCAACTGTTGCTGCCCGGCGACCGAACCCTCCTGTACGACGATCCTCGTGTCAAAGATATTCACTTCCCGGCGGCCGGTCCCATGGCTCATCCGGTCGAGCAGTTTTCTGGCGTCGGCGACTTGGTCGCCCGTATCCACCAACACCACCAGGGCCGGACCGCCCTTCTCGGGGGCCACGACCGCTAGAGTCAGCTCCCCTTGGGGAAGGGCCAGAAGCTCCGAAAGCGACAGCCCGATGCCCTTTTCCTCCGACTCCATCGAGGCGGAGAGCGACTCGCGGAACTGGTCGACCAGCGGCCGAATCTGAGGGTCACGGCCGATCCGGCCCAGGGCCGTGTTCATGAACCGTTCGGCCGCCTCGGGGGCGTTGGGAAACCATAGCAGGACGGCCGTTTTCTCCGGCAACAGACGCGCCGTCTTGAGCTGCTGGGCCCGGGCCGCCGGGCTCGACCCGACCGCGGCCAAAAACGCCGCCAACAACAGCCCCGCGGCGGGACGAAACAACAACGTGAGTTTCCGGTGTATCATGACAACGGGCCCTGCGATCAGCGACGGCGGCAAGAGGGAATCCTTGGAATCGGACCTGCGGCTACTCAACAGCGGCCCTTTTTCTTGCGCAGAACCCGGTGGTCCACCGGATTCCTCACAGAGAGCCGGACCGCGCTGGCTACCGCCGACGGGTGTCCTAACTTCAGGATTCGGTGAGGTTTCCGTCGAGAGGCGCCGCCCGGATTCGAACCGGGGAATGGTGGATTTGCAATCCACTGCCTTAATCCACTTGGCTACGGCGCCCACCCTCAGATTCCAGGCATCTTACACGGAAGTCCGCACCGCGACAAGTCAGACCGGTCTGCCGCCCGCCTCGCAAGCTGTGGGGGTTGGGCCGCAGTCAACCGACGTAATCGCGCGACGGCGAAAGCGACGCTAATCTTCCTCAGGGTGAGCGGGACAGATCCCCCCCCCAGCAGCTCCCCGGGTAATGGGAGTGCAAAGGGCACCTACGAACGGATCATCGTCAAGAGCATCTTGAACCGCTTAACCGCGGCGACGGCGTGGGGTCTGTCGGCCGGCATGATCAACGCCTGACCGGCAACGAGCCGAAAGGGCTTGCCCTCGATCGTAAGCTCCGCTTCGCCGTCGAGCACCTGGACGAGCGCGTCGAAAGGGGCCGTGTGCTCGCTGAGGGTTTGGCCTTGGTCGAACGCGAACAGCGTGACCGTGCCGGTCGGCCTTTTGACGACCGTGCGGCTCACGATGGCCCCCGGCTGGTAGTCGACCAACCGCTCGGGCTCAAGGATCGTCGCCAGCAAGTCATCGCCTTTCGACGTTTCCGGTTTGTCTTCCATGCCTTGCCTCCTTCCCGGTTAACATTTGCGGAACGAGCCTACTCTTCGATGGAAATGGCCTCGACCGGACAGGCGTCGGCGGCCTCTTTGCAGTCAGCCTCCAGGTCGGCCGGGACCTCGTCCACTTTGACGGCGGCCTTGTCTTCGTCGGTCATTTCAAACACGTCGGGACAGATTTCCTCGCAAGCGCTGCAGCCGATGCATGCCTCGGCGTCGACACGGACTTTCATTCTGCTTTTCCTTTCCGGGAACGTGAACGAAATCGGGAGCCAATTATACCACTCTTTGGAGCGACATCGCCTTGATCTGGATCAAATCAGGCGAAACGGGGCGGCACAAACGGCGAATGTGTGCGAAGGCCCCAAGCGCAAGCCACTGGACACGTAGCTTCGCGTCTCATCGGGCGTTCGAGCGAGCCCCCCCGGGTTCCGGGGGTTACGGACCGGCTCTCTGGCTGCCGCCGTAGAGCAGCCAGTAGACGACGGGGACCACCAGCAGCGTGAAGACGGTCGAGGTGAACACACCGAAGATGATCGCCCAGGCCAGACCGGAGAAAATCGGATCGAGCGCGATCACCCAGTTCCCCAGCAGGGTGGTGCCCGCCGTGAGGAAGATGGGCCGCGTGCGCACGGCCGCGCTTTGGATCACGGCCTCGCGCAAGGGGAGCCCTTCGGCCTGGCCGTGGTGGATGAAATCGATCAGCACCACGGAGTTGCGGACCACGATTCCGGCCAGGGCGATCATGCCGATC
>JBDRTC010001193.1:0-9825 GCA_043824335.1 Planctomycetota bacterium
ACGAGCAACCTGCTCGCCACCCGGCCCAACGACGCCGAACGCTTGAAGCAGCTTCTAACGCCAGGGGAACGGGAAGTCCGGCCTCGGCGTTAGGGGCGGCCGGAGAATAACTCGGGGACTGTCCCAATTTTCCCGCAGGGAAAATGGGACTGTCCCCTTCCCAAAGCCTCCCCGGTGTGCCCGCCCGCGGCACAGTCACTCGGCGGCCGATGTTCCCGGTGAGTCGTCATATCGAAACACGTCTTCGACTCCCGCGCCGAAGGCCCGGGCGATGCGAAACGCCAAGAGGAGCGACGGCGCGTATTTCCCGGCCTCCAGGGCGATAATCGTCTGCCGGGTGACGCCCACTTGCTGGGCAAGCTGTTGCTGGGTCATCTCGCCGTTATCGAAACGGAGACGGCGGATCCGGTTCTCAAGCGGAATGGCGCTCGTGCGTTTCATGCTCATGCCCCGCGGTTGTATTGGACGAGCGTGGCAACCGACATCACACCGATAAAGAACACGGTTGCGTACCAGGGAAACGCGACGATTGTGACCACCGGAACGGAACCGTCCATCCCGTACCACAACGGCGCCAGACAACTTCCACCGACGAATACCAGCCAGAGGACCGAATACCCGAGAATCACCGATCTTCGCTGGATCAGGGTGTCCCGCTCATCGGCGACCACATCGCCCTTCTTCTTGCGCAGGAACAAGGGCCCGAAGCCAAGCAGGCCAAGCAATCCAAAACCCCCGTGGGCGGCCACGCCCATCAGCGGGAAGAGCGCGAGAACCGTGCACGCGGTCAATGTGACGACCGCCAGATAGTACCAAGCGTGTTTTTGCATTGCAGACATGGGCCGACTCCCTTTCTTAGACTTGACCGGCAACAGACGAGGGACGAGTCATTTACCCGACACCTGGATTGTACAGTTGATATTACATAATGTCAAGTAGACATTACATAAGCCTGCCGGGAATGGCCCTTGTGGGGGGTGCTTGGATCAGCCCTGCTCGACGAGATAACGTCAGTCGGTGCTCGCCCGGCCGTCGGCGATCAGGTGGGCCCAGTCTTGGCGGAGCTGGCGGAGTTGCTGCTCCTGCTCTTCGCTGAAGGAGCCCTGGAGGTTGGCGTAGGTGTCCATCCAGGTGACGAGGCGGTCGAAGCTGTCGGCGTCGAGCCGAACCCCCTCGTGGCCTTCGCCCTCGGTCAATAGGGCCATCAGCTTGCTCTTGCGGGCTGGGCAGTCGCCAGCGATTGAGCGGTCTTTCTCGAAGGCCAGGTTCTTCAGGTCGTCACCGGCGTAGGAGAGGAGCGTCTGGTACGACTTGGCCGGGGTGAGGTCGAACTGGGCTGCCTTGGCGTCCTCGCTTGTCGGACCGTGACACGCCACGCAGTGCTTTTCCAGGACGGGCCCGACGAGCTCGTCGTACCTGAGCGGCCAGGAGCCGCTTGGGCCGGGGGTGAGCTTCGACGGCCCACGCACGGCGGCCAGCGGCGGAGTGTCGACCACCGGCGCCGTATCGCGATGCTCGTGGCAGCCGACGCAGGAGAGGGTCGTGTTCGGCTGGACGTACGTGAGGCTCCGCATCGTCTGCACGGTAAATCCGTCCACGTCCAGGGCCTGGAAAAAGATCGACAGCCCGGACGGAACGTGAAAATAAGCCGACCCGTCTTCCTCGACCGGGACCGTGCCGAGCACGAATTTCCCCGGGTCTTCCCGGGAGACGCCCACCACGGGGTTATTCATGTGCGGCTGCACCTTGGGCGGCACGCCCACGACCCGCAGCCGCTTGATCGAACCCCGCTCGATTCCCTTCAGCCCCCGGTACACGTCCTGCACCAGGAAGCGGCCCTCCTGGGCGCCGTCCCAATCGGCCAAATAGGGGCGAACCGGCGGCTTGGGCCGGGCACGCACCGGCAGCGGATACATGCTGGCAATCTCCGGATCGCGGTGCAAAACCTCCATATTGCCAAAGGCGTCGTAAAGATAGACGCCCAGCGGGTTCCTCGGGTTGCCTTCCTCGGGCAGAAACGTATGGGCCGGCAGCCGGCAGTCGCTCCAGGCGACCAGGAAATACTCTTCGCTCAGCGGATAGGGGTTGGCGAAGTAGTGGTTCGGCCAGCCTTCGGTCTCGGGGAAGCAGACGTCGGGCGTCAGACGCTCCAGCGGCCGCTCGAACTCCGAGCCCCGCGCGCGATCCAACAGGGCCAGCGACCCGCCCATGTTCGAGTGATGCGCCGCGGCCGTGAAGACCAGCTTCGTGGAATTCGGCACGCTTCGGGCCTCGAACACGCACTGCGGCTTGGAGGTGAAGTTGCCGTAAACGAGCTGCGGGTTCGTGCCGTCGGGGTTGGTGGACCAGAGGCTCATGAACGCGCCGTTGAAGCGGTCGATGTAATCCCACCGGGCGTAGATCACCCGGCCGTCGCTGGAGACCGAGGGCGTCCACTCAAAATTCTCGAAGGCCGACATCGGGCGCAGGTTCCCGCCGTCGCCGTCCATCAGGTGCAGGGTGAACACGGGAACCGGGCGTGAATTGCCGCCCCCGCAGCGCACGTAGCTGTCGGGCAAATCGGCCGTTTCGGCCGTTGCCGATGCACTGCAATTGCTCACCTGGATCGACTGCCCTTTGCGCGTGGAGAGGAACACGATCTGGCCGTCGGGCAGGTAGCGGACGTCGAAATCGTCGTACTTGCCGTGCGTCAGCCGGCGGACGCCGGTGCCGTCGACGTTCATCTCGTAGATCTTGTAGAAGGCGTCTTCCGGCAGGTTGTCCTTGTTGACCTTGTCCTGTATGGCGTGAATGTGCGGATAAAACTTCGCGTAGCCGAAGAGCACCTTCTTGCCGTCGTAGGAAAGATCGGGCCTGAGGAAACTCCCTTCGTCCCAATCGGCCGTGACACACCGCAGCCGCGGGCTGTCGCCCTTGAACCCTTCGAGGAGGTGAATTCCCCCGCCGCCCCGCGACCACCAGCCGTAATACTGGTCGGACATGTGCGGAAACGCCGGCGGAACCCGCTTGACGAAAAGGATCGTGTCGAAATCCAAGAGCGGGTTCGAGAAGGCCATCTTTCGCACCGCCCCGCGGGCCGGGAGGTAGAGACCGCGGCGGACCTCTTCGGGCGCGTCGGCGGGGAGCTGTTCGAGCCGCTCAGCAGTCGAACGGAGCAAGTCGACGTGGGCCTTGACGTCGACCCCGAGCCGCCCGAGGCTCTCGGCCAGCTTCAACCCCCGCTCGACGACCTGGCCGGTCGCATATTCTCGGGCCGGGGCGACCGCCGTCTCGTGCCGGACCGACCAGGTGCTGGTGCTACTCTGCGTGGCCGGCTTCCCCAGCCCGATGTTCTCATCGCCTTCGGTCGAATAGATCTCGACCTCATCCAGGTGGAAGTAGTTCTTGCCCTCAAGCGCCAGCCGGAGGTAGCGGGTCGTGGCCCCATCGAGCTTGACGGAAAGGGGTTTGCTGTCCGAGTGGCCGAAGAAGAGGGTGCCGTCGTGCTGGTAGAGCTTCGTGAACGTCTTCGCGTCGTCGGAGGCCAGCACGATGATCCGGGAGTTTCGGCCGCCGCACTGGTCGCACCGGTTGTAGAGCACGATGTGATCCAACGGCGTCGGCTTTCCCAGATCGACCTGCCACCAGGGGTCGTCTTCGTTCTCCGTGTGAAACCCCCACTTCCCGTCCTTCACGCCGTCGAGGGCCCCGGGGGCGTCTTCCTCCGGTTTCACACCTGGCCCGGAATTTGGGCTCCCCCGGCGAACCTCGTCCTGATGGAGCCAGTCGGCCTCGATCTGGGCGGGAGTCGTAGCCGGCTGCTCTTTCAGCGTTGGCCCACTCTCCTCGGCCTGCTCGGCTGCCCAGGCCACGCCGAAGAGGATTCCTGTCGACAACGCAACCAGCACTGGAAGAGAGTGACGCCTTTTCAAAACGGGCTCCTTTCACGCATGCGGTGCAGTCGGCCTTCCGGATTCCGCTTCCGGACCCACTCAGTCCATCCGTATGATACACGGAAAGCGGATGCCTGAGCAAGAGTTGAAGCGACGAACGGCGGGCAGCAGCGGGGGAAGATGGCGTGGGCACCGGGTCAGCGTCCAGTTGGTGCGGCAGTTGTACTGCCGCACGTCCGTTCGGGGCAGCAGTACAACGAGTGGTCCCAAGTTCCGGCTTCCAAGACCCCAGCCAGCTCGCCTGGCTGGTGAATCAGGTTGGTCAGCTAACCGGCGGCCCCGAGAAACCGCATCCCCCCTTTCCCCCAGCCCGCCGCGAGGCGGCGGGCTGGGGGAAAGGGACACTCTGGAAGAAATCCTCGCTAGCCTTTCAAACTTATTCACCAGCCGCACAAGGCGGCTGGGGTCTCTCAACTTGGTCGAGTTCCTTGTCCCGCTTTGATCGAAACATGACCAACGTCACGAACACCACAAGGCGAACAGGAGCGCGTTTTCGAGCGTGATCCGCAGGATGACCGGTGATTGCAGGTCTTTCAGGTCGCCCTCCTGCCATCGGACGGGAACGTCGAGCCCATCTTCCCGGATCGGCTCCGATCGGGCAATGGTCGTTCCGTCGGCATCGAGCACTTCCACGAGGATCTGGCCGAAGTCGGACTTGGCGTTTAGGTGGAGGGATTGGCCTTCGAGCTTGAGCGGTCTGGTGACGATCCGGCCGCCGTCGAACGAGGCGCTCATGGAGACGAAGCGGTCGCGTTGGATTGTGCCGAACCCGATGCTGCCGCCGGGTTGGCCTTTGTCCGGGCCGTTGTAGGGGCTGTGCCGAGAGGTCCGCCCGCCGTAGTAGAAGCGGAGCGTGTCGTCGACCGCGATCGGCCGGTTGTTGCCCAGCGACGTGTTGAACCGGTCCCAGCTTCCCACTGGGCCCACGGGGATGAACGCCCGGCGGTCGCCCACCCGGGTGAAGTGGACGCTGTCGTGGCTGACGGCAAGCTGGATGTCGAGATGGCAGGTGTCCTCCTGGTTGTGGAACACCTGCACCAACCCCAGGTAGACCGACTCGTACGGAAACACGTGCATCGAGTAGATTTCCGTGCCCGGCGGGTCTTGCGCGTCGGCGGTCATCACCATGGGCGCTTTGGCGGGCTCGGTGATGCTCCAGTGGACGAAATCGTCGGACTCGACCCGGGCGACCGCGCGGCCCCAGTAGTAGCGGCCGACCCAATCGTTGTCGCCCCAGGCTTCGATCACCTTGGGGTCGACGTGCTTGGTGCGTCCGTAGAGGAGGTACTTGCCGCGGGCCGGGTCGAACGTCCAATGGGAGCCGCCGTCGCAGATGGCCTCGGTCGCCCAGTTGTCGAGGAGCTTCCAATGGATGCCGTCGGGGCTTGCGGCCACGCCCAGGCCGCGGCGCTGGCCGCGATGGAACGGATCTTCATTGGGGCCGCTGTAGTTGCGATCGAGGCTCAAGAATCCCATCTTGTAGCGGCGGCTCGGGTCCGGGTCGCGATCGTCGCGATGGACGCCGAAAACCTCGTAGAAGTAGGGGATCGCGCCGGCGTCGCCTTCCTCGGCTCCGCGACCGATCACGAGGTTCGTATCCTGCCCGTCGACCTCGACGATCCCCAACCGCGGTTTGGTCCAGGCGATGCCGTCGTCGCTTTCGGCGTACCCGACGTTTCCGGCCGTGTAGTACCAGGCGCGGTACTTGTCCGGCTCCCGCAGCACCGAACCGTAAAGGATCGCCACCTCCTTCTCCCACGGCTCGGTCGCGCGGAGGACCGGGTTGCCGGGCTGTTTTTCGACCGTGTGAACCTGCCGGACGACGTTCTCGGCGGAGTCGATCAGGTGGTCGTCGAGAAACAACTGCCGCTTGGCGTCGAGGACGATCGGGGCGTCGGTTTGTCCGCCCAGGCATAGAACAACGAGCAGCGTACAAGCGGTCATGATCTCACCTCGCTCACAATAGGTCCGTCACGGCTGGCGGCCGAGGCTGAAGATGGGGAGCAGAAGCGCCAGGCCGATGCCGCCGACGATCATGCCCATCACGGCGATCATGATCGGCTCGATGAGGCTCGTGGCCGTTTTGAGGGCCGTTTCCACCTCGTGGTCGTAATAGGTGCTGACGCGCTCCAGCACGTAGTCGAGCCGGCCGGTCTCCTCGCCGGAAGCGATCATTTGAACGAGGACCGGGGGAAAGAGCGGGTTGCCGGAGAGGATCTCGCAGATCCGCTTGCCGCCGGTGACCTGGTCGCGGACCTCTTCCCAGGTTCTTTCGTAGTGGTAGTTGCCGGAGACCTCCGCGCAGAGCCTGATGGCATCGAGCGTCGAGACGCCGCTGGCGAGCATGGTGCCCAGGGTGCGGATGCTGCGGCTGAGGATGACCTTGCGGAACATCGGGCCGAGGATGGGGAGATGGATCTTGACCAGGTCGAAGAACCGCCGCCCCTGTTCGGTCCGCTTGGCGAAGAGGTAGCCGGCGATCGCCAGGACCAGCCCGGCGACCCAGAAGTACCAGTAGCCGAGCATTACGTCGGAGATCGACATCATCCACAACGTCGGCTTGGGGAGATCCGTGCCCTTGGATTTGAACAGCGGGGTGAACTTGGGCAGGATGTAGGTCAAGAGGAAGATCGTCACACCGACGGCCATAAACATCATCACCGTGGGGTAGGCCATGGCGGCGCGGACCTTGCCCCGGGTCTCCACCTCTTTGCGCAGGTAGCCGGCGATCCGTTCCAGCATAGGGCCGAGCGAGCCGGTGGCCTCGCTCGCCTTGACCAGGGAGACGTAGGTCTTGTCGAACAGCTTGGGGTGGCGGGCCAGGGCGGCGGAAAAGTCTTCGCCGCCTTCAACGGCCTCTTTCAGCTCGGCGAGGATCTTCCGCAGCGTGGGGTTCTCTTCCTGCTTGAGGATGCCCTCCAGGGCGCTGGAGAGCGTGATGCCCGTGTCGACCATGATGGCCAACTGGCTGGTGGCGTAGATGACGTCCTGCTTGCAAACGCGGCGTCCGAATAGCGGGCCGAGGTTCTCGCCGGCGTCCTCCTCCAGTTCGAGAACCTGGAAGCCGTCGCGCCGCAATTGCTGGCCGGCCGCTTCAGGGGAGGGGGCTTCGAGGGTCCCGTTGTGGACGTTCCCCAACGGATCGCGAACGCGGTATTGGTAGGTCATGATGAGGACCTTGTTCTGAAGCGAAGGAGGTTGCTCCGTGCGAAGCCGCAAGCGGACGACGGACTGCCGAACCAAAATCCGCTAACCACTTCTCGTTTTCCCCTCCGGACTCTCGACTCTCGACTCTGGACTCTCGACTCTCGACTCTGGACTCTGGACTCTGGACTCTGGACTCTGGACTCTGGACTCTCGACTCTCGACTCTCGACTCTGGACTCTGGACTCTGGACTCTGGACTCTGGACTCTGGACTCTCCCCTACTCGCTCCCGGGGAAGTCGAGGACTTCGCCGGCGACGTGGAGGATCTCTTCGACGGTGGTGATGGCCTCGCGGACCTTTCGGAAGCCGTCTTGGCGGAGCTCGACCATCCCGCCGTCGACGGCGAGCTTGCGGAGGTGGCCGATGTTTGGGTTGGCGACGATGGCGTCCCTCATTTCGTCGCTGATGAGCAACAGCTCGTGGATCCCGATCCGTCCTTTGAACCCGGTGTTGCGACAACTCCGGCAGCCCACGCCCTTATAGAAGGTGTCGCACTCGAGTCCCATCCGTTCCAGCGTTTTTCGCAGGCTTCTGGGGATCTCGTATTCCTGCCGACACTTGGAGCAGGTCCGCCGCACCAACCGCTGAGCGAGGACCATGTTCAGCGCGGCGCCGATCAGGTAAGGCTCGACGCCCATATTGACCAGCCGGGTGATGGCCGAGCAGGCGTTGTTCGTGTGCAGGGTGCTGAAGACGAGGTGCCCGGTCAGCGCGGCCTGGATGGCGGTTCGCGCGGTTTCCTCGTCGCGGATCTCGCCCACCATGATCACGTCGGGGTCCTGCCGCAAGAGGGTGCGCAGGGCCTTGGAGAAAGTCAGGCCGATCTTCTCCTGCACCTGGAACTGGTTGATCAGAGGGAGGTGGTACTCGATCGGGTCTTCCACCGTGCAGACGTTGTTTTCCATCGAGCTGATCGCGTTCAGCGCGCCGTACAGGGTGGTCGATTTTCCGCTGCCGGTGGGGCCGGTCACCAGGATGATGCCGTTCGGCGCCCGGATGTTCCGCTGAAGGCTGTCGAGCACGTCTTCGGCGAACCCGAGGTCTTCGAGGTTCAGCGAGACGCTGCGCGTGTCGAGCACGCGGATCACGGTTTTTTCGTCGCGGGAGGTGGGGAAGGTGCTCACGCGGAGATCGATCCGGCGGCCGTCCAAGAGGACGTTCACGCGGCCGTCCTGGGGGAGCCGGCGCTCGCTGATATCGAGCGAGGCCATGATCTTGATCCGGCTGGTGACGGCGCTTAGGAGGTGTTGCGGCACCTCGAGCGCCTTGACCAGGCGCCCGTCGATGCGGTAGCGCACCCGCATGCAGCGCTCGGCCCCCTCGACGTGGATGTCGCTGGCGCCTTCCTTGACGGCGTTGTAGATGACGTAGTTGACCAGCCGGATGACGGGCGATTGTCCGGCGATCTCCTCGACGTCGCCGATGTCCTCCAGCGCCTCTTCGATCAGCGTCACGTCGGCGTCGCGGGAGTCTTCGATGATGTCGTCGATCACGAAGACCTTGGAATTCGGCATCGACGTGATCATCCGCCGAATGTCTTTCGGCGTGGCGGCGACGATCTGCACGTCGAGATCCGAGAGGCCGCGCATCTCCTCGATCAGAAAGAGGTTGGAAGGCTCCGGGATCGCCACGGTGAGCGTGCCGCGGACCACGAAGAGCGGCAACACGAGATTGTTCTCGATGTACTCCCGGGGAAGGACGTCGACGATGTTGGGATCGAAAAGGCGGGCTTCGAGCTTGGCATAGGGCACCCCGTATTCGTCGGCCAGGCACTCGACGATCTGATCCTCAGAGCAATACTCCAACTCGACGAGGACCTCGCCCAGGAGCTTGCTGCGCCCGCCCTCCTTTTGCGCGGTAAGCGCAGCCTGCACCTGCTCCCCGGAGAGGTACCCTCGCTCGACGAGCAAATCGCCGAGACGGCGCGGCATGCTGGTGGCGGTGTCCATGGTGCGGTTCAGGGGCCAGGGGCCAGAGTCCAGAGTCCAGAGTTGAGAGTCCAGAGGTCGCTTTACTCTCAACTCTCAACTCTCGACTCTCAACTCATTGAAAGCTCTTCACGGCATCGATCACGCTGGAGAAGACCTCGATTTGCTGATCGAGTCGGGTGATTTCGAGAATCTTCCGGTTGCTGAGGTTGGAGGTGGTGATCTTTACGTCTCCGCCCTCTTCGCGGAGCTTGTCGCAGACGTTCAAAAGCGAGCCGAGGCCGGCGCTATCGAGCCGTTCGGTGTTGTCCAGATCGAGCACGACGTTGCAGCGATCCAGCGTGGGCACGAAGGCCTCGAATCCGTCGGCCTGATCCTCGCCAAGCTCTTCGGGCGTATGGACCACGATCACGTTGCCGAAGATTTCCGTGGGAAGTTTCATGGGTTAGGGGTCAAAGATGTTTGCGCCAGGATCCTCTGGACCGTTTCGAGCAGCTCGCGCGGACTGAACGGCTTGGCGATCACCCCCATCACGCTCCATTGCTCGGCGAGCTTCTCGCGACTGAGCTCGAAGCCCTTGGCAGTGAGCATCAGGACGGGCAGGTCCCGCGTGTCGGGGTGTTCGCGAACGCGTTGGGTGAGTCCGAAGCCGTCGAGCCGGGGCATCTGGTAGTCGGTGACGAGGATGTCGGGACGCACGGCCTTGATCCGCTCCCAGGCCTCTTCCCCGTCGCCGGCGGTCTCGACATCGTAGCCGGC
>JBDRTC010001194.1:0-2943 GCA_043824335.1 Planctomycetota bacterium
GACCCGCAATGGGAGCACGACGCGTGCGGGATCGGGGCCGTGGTGAACGTCTCGGGACGGGCCGAGCACGCCGTCGTCGAATACGGCAAGCAGGTGCTCTAGAACCTGATGCACCGCGGCGCAGCCGGGGCCGACGAGTCGACCGGCGACGGCGCGGGCATGCTCATGCAAATCCCCCACGAGTTTTTCGCGCACCAGGCCGGCCGCCTGGGCTTTGGGCTTCCTTCGCCCGGGGAGTACGGGATCGCCATGTTCTTTCTCCCCCGGCAGACCAAGCTGCGCGGCCGGTGCGAGCAAGTGGTCGCCGAAGAGATTGGCCGGCAGGGGCTCGACCTCCTGGGCTGGCGCGACGTGCCCGGCGACAACGGGTGCCTCGGCGAGATCGCCCGGTCGGCCGAGCCGGTCATCCGGCAAGCGTTCATCGCCGGAGGAGAGCTCCGGGACGAGGAGTTGGAGCGACGGCTGTACGTTGCCCGAAAGCGGATCGAGAATCGCGTCCAGGCCGCGCTGGGCGACCGGTGCGAGGAGTTCTACGTTTCCTCGATGTCGTGCCGGACCGTGGTCTACAAGGGGATGTTCCTCGCGCCGCAGTTGTTCGCTTACTATCCCGACCTCTCCGACCCGCGCGTGGTGACGGCGCTGGCGATCGTGCACCAGCGCTACAGCACGAACACGTTTCCCAGTTGGCGGCTGGCCCAGCCGTTCCGGATGATCGCGCACAACGGCGAGATCAACACCCTGCGCGGGAACGCGAACCGGCTGAGGGCGGCCGAGAAGACGATGGAGTGTGAGGCGCTCACCGGCGATTTCTCCGAGCTGTTTCCGATCCTCCAGCCCGGCGGAAGCGACTCGGCCTGCTTCGACAACGCCATGGAACTGCTCGTCCGCGCCGGGCGGTCGGCTCCCCACGCACTGATGATGATGATCCCCGAGGCGTTCGGTCCGCAGTATCACATCTCGACGAACAAGCGGGCGTTCTACGAGTACCATTCGGCCATCATGGAGCCGTGGGACGGCCCCGCGGCGATCGTCTTCACCGACGGGCGCATGGTCGGCGGAACGCTCGACCGCAATGGGCTGCGCCCCTGCCGCTACGTGGTGACCGACGGCGGCCTGGTCGTGCTGGCCAGCGAAGCGGGCGTGATCGAGTTCCCCCCGGAAACGATCCGTGAGAAGGGCCGGTTGCGCCCCGGGCGGATGTTCCTGGTCGACACGCAGGAAGGCCGTATCATCGTCGACAACGAGATCAAGGGAAAAATCTCCCGCCAGAAGCCGTACCGCCGCTGGCTCGAGCAGAACCGGATCGAGCTGCGCGGGTTGTTCCAGCCTACCAAGGCGCCCCGGGTCGACCCGAAGGCGCTCAGCCAGCGGCTTCGCCTGTTCGGCTACACGCGGGAGGAATTGAACATGGTCATCGGCCCCATGGCCGGTAACGCCCAGGAGCCGGTGGGGTCGATGGGCACCGACACGCCGCTGGCCGTGCTCTCGGACAAGCCGCGGCCGTTGTTCGACTATTTCAAGCAACTGTTCGCCCAGGTGACCAATCCGCCCATCGATCCGCTGCGCGAAGGCCTGGTGATGTCGCTGATGACGTACACCGGCAAGCTGCGGAACCTCCTGGATGAAACCCCCCAGCATTGCCGCCAACTGAAGCTGCCGCACCCGGTGCTCACGAACGAAGACGTCGACCGCCTCCGCACGGTCCAGCACGACGATTTCAGGGTGGCCGTGCTGCCGGCCCTGTTCGAGGTCGTCCAGCGCGCCCCGGGCGAGGCGCTCCGCAAGGCCCTGGACGAGCTTTTGCTCGCGGCCGAGATGGCGATTGCCGATGGGGCGTCGCTCTTGATCGTGAGCGATCAGGGCGCGTCGCCCAAAAAAGCGCCCGTTCCCAGCCTGCTGGCCACCGCGGCCTTGCACCACGGCCTGCTCAGGCGCGGGCTGCGCGGCGAGGCGGGCATCGTGGTCGAAAGCGGCGAGCCGCGCGAGGTGATGCACTTCTGCCTGCTCTCGGGCTACGGGGCCAACGCCGTCAATCCCTACATGGCCTTCGAGGCGATCCATGAGCTGCACTCCCGCGGGGACCTCCCCGCCGAGGTCGAGCTCGACCAGTTGAACGACCAGTTCATCACCGCGGTAAAAAAGGGCATGCTCAAGACGATGTCGAAGATGGGGATCTCGACGCTCCGAAGCTACCACGCCGCCCAGCAGTTCGAGGCGATCGGGCTCAATCGCGAGGTGGTCGACGCCTATTTCACCGGCACCGCCTCGCGGATCGAGGGCATCGGCCTCGACGTGATCGCCCGCGAGGCACTCGCGCGCCACCGCTCGGCCTTCGGTCCCCGGCCGCCGGGAGCGCTGGAGCTCGATTTCGGCGGGGAGTACCACTATCGCTCGGACGGGGAGAACCACCTCTGGAACCCCCGCACGGTGACCCTGCTCCAGCACGCGGTGGTCCAGGAAGACCCGCGGCTCTACGCCGAATATGCCCGGGCCGTCAACGACCAGAGCCGCCACCTCTGCACGCTTAGGGGCCTGTTCGAGTTTGTGCCGGGCGACCCCGTGCCCTTGGAGGAAGTGGAGCCGGCCGAAGCGATCGTCCGGCGCTTCTACACCGGGGCGATGTCGCACGGCTCGATCAGCAAGGAAGCCCACGAAACGTTGGCCGTGGCGATGAACCGGCTGGGCGGGATGTCGAACACGGGCGAAGGGGGCGAAGACCCTAGGCGCTACGAGCCGATGCCCGGCGGCGACTCGGCCAACTCCGCCGTGAAGCAGGTGGCCAGCGCGCGATTCGGCGTGACCATCCAATACCTGGCCCGGGCCAAGATGCTTCAGATCAAGATGGCCCAGGGAGCGAAGCCGGGCGAGGGGGGCCAACTCCCCGGCCACAAGGTCACCGAGGAGATCGCCCGGCTGCGGCACTCCACGCCCGGGGTCTCGCTC
>JBDRTC010001195.1:0-5376 GCA_043824335.1 Planctomycetota bacterium
CGCCTTGGATGCCCGTCACGGCGAACTGGATACCCGTCAGAGCGAACAGGATGCCCGTCACGGCGAACTCGACGCCCGTCAGAACGAACTCAACGCTGGTCAGGCCGCCTTGGACGCCCGGCAGGCCGACCTGGATGCCAGGGAGTCGGCGATCGACGAGGCCCGTCGGCAAATGGAAATCGAAGGCCGCCCGGTTGATGGCGACACTTGGTCCGAGCCGGCGTCGGAAACGGAACGGCCCGAGCGGGAAGAAGACGTCCGACTTGACGAGGCTTCCCCGGGGGCGCCGGAAAGCAGCGAGGAGGTCCTCGCTCGGATGGGAATGGCTCCTTCCTTCAGTGACGACGAGGCGGACGAGCCGCCGCCGTGCCCGCCAGGGTCGCCCCGGAGCGGCCACGCCGTGCCACTCAACCCGCCCGTCAAGTCGGAGGGAGACCAGGACGAGTCGATCGACGACTACATGGCCCGTCTGTTGCACCGGGTTCGCGAGACAAGCGGCCAACCGAATCAGCCGACGCCGCCGCGTTCCCCGCAAGAAACCGCAGTTGACAAGGTCCCGCCCTCAGCTCCCGTTGCGGAACAGGATAATCTGCCCCAAGGCACGCCACCGCCCGCGGCGACGCCACGGGAAACGACGGCGCCAGCGCCCCGGGCTGCGGCCCCGGAGAAATCCGTGGACATTGCGGCCATGCGAGAGCTGGCCAACTTCTCCGCCCGCGCGGCACTCAACCGCCACGCCCGACGAGGCCTCCTCGGGAGCGTCGTCGGCAGACTGGTCGTCGCGTTGGTGGGACTCGCCGCGGGCACGATCCTGACGTGGATCTGGTGGGCCTACCCGACGAACACCACGGTGCTTTGCGCGGCGGCGATGAGTTTTGTAGTGGTCCTGTTGTGGGGAGTCGACTACGTCCTGCTCCGCGGTTATGCGGACCTCAGCCAGCCCGGCCCGGGCCGTCGGGACGACAACGCCGAGGAACACGCGGCGGATAGCTCGCAGCCGGAACAGGAAGCCGAGGAATCGCTGTGAAGCGCTCGACCTGAGGTTGGAGCGCAGGGCACGTTTCTATGGGGGTTCGGGTCGAAGCCGCAAGCGGCTTGAGGGTCAGCCGGAGGACCTTCCCGGAGCCTTCCCTTTCCGCTCATCCCTCGCCCCTCGTCCCTCGCCCCTCGCTCTAGAATCCGCGAGCGGCCCGGATGTCGTCGAAGTCGCGGAGGTGGTAGTCGATGCCGACGTAGTCGAGCACCTTTGTGAGTCCACGCAGGGCAACGCCCATTCCGTCCGGCCCGCTGAAGCCGCCGAACTGACCGCCCCCTTTGACGTGCGGCTCCAGGTCGAGGAACACGCCGGGGATCCCACGGCGGCACAGCTTCTTTTCCAGCTTGGGTAGAATCCCGGCCAGGTCGCGCAGGATTGTCTCGTGGCCGCTGTCACCCTGGTCGGCGGGGACGAAATTGGCCAGGGCGTCCTCGTCGACGTGGCCCCGTTTCACAACCGGCTTGGGGTGGTGGTAGTCCTTGATGTGGAGCCAGCCGAGCCCCGGCTTCATCGCCCGGTATTCTTCAAACACCTCGGCAGACGAATACCCCTGAACGAGGATGTTGGCCGCGTCGAAGATCAAGAGCATGGCGGGGTGGTTCACCTGGCGGAAGATCTCGGCCAGCAGTTGGCCGGTCTCGCCCACCAGGTTCGGCTCGACTTCCAGCCCGAAGGTCAAATCCGACCGGTGACACGCCTCGGCGATCTGCCCGAGCCGGTCGACCGCTTCCGGGAGGTGATCTTCGGCCTTGGTTCCCCGGGGATGATAAAACGAGAACCCGCGGATCAGCTTGGTTTCCAGCGCGTGGGCCAACTCGCAGACCTTCTTGACCTCGCGATCGAGGTATTTCTTGAAGGGGACGAACTGGTTCTTGGTCCCGTCTTCGACGTCCAGCAGCTTGACCTTGCCGATGGGCGAGCCGATCGACGAGACGCAGAGCCCGAAATGGTCCTGCAAGTGGCGGATTTTCTGAAGCTCCTGGCGCGTGAGCTTCATCACGTTCTTGGTCCCGCTCCCCACGTCGATGAAGCGGATGCTGTAGTATTGCAGCCCTAGGGCGGCGAACGCCGTGAACTGCTCCACAGCGGTCTTGTCTTTCTTTCCGGCGGCTTCATCGGCGAAGCCGGAGAGGATTACACGGGGTTGATCGGCCATGAGGGGTCCGTTTTGGGTCAGGGGAGTCGGGGAAGTGAAGAACGCCCGGGCCCTCATTGTCTGGGGCGAGACGTTTTCTGACAAGGGGACGCGGCCCGACGCCCGCTTGCATCGACGCGAGGGGACGATATAATCCGCTGACTAGAGGGAGCTTGGCTCGGTGTGGCCCGAAGGGTCCCGGGCTGGGCTCCCCCGCACAACCCGGCGCTCGCTGGCATCCGTAGCGGCACTGTCAGCTTCGAATGAGCACACTCCGAATTGGGCCGAGCACCCGAAATACCGGGTGGGCCGTGTTTCGGAGTTTTTTTGTTGGCCCTCGGCCGCCATTGAGGAGACTTAAGCTATGCCTGCCCAAGACCTTACGCCTCGCAAGGTTCCCCCGATCGAGACGAAATACCGACGGATCGCCACCGAGATCCCGGTCCCTGAGTCGATCCCCATCCTCCAAAACCTCCGCCGGTTCGAGCCGCTCTCGATGGGCGGACCGCCACCCGTGCTCTGGGACCGGGCCGAAGGCGTACAGGTCTACGACCGCTGGGGGACTCGGTGGCTCGATTGGTCCAGCGGCGTACTGGTGACCAACGCCGGCCACGGACATCCCAAGATCCGCCAGGCGATCCTCGATCAAGTGAACCACGGGCTGTTGCACAATTACTGCTTCCCTTCGGAGATTCGCTCACAACTGGTCGAGCAGTTGGCACGCGTCTCGCCCGACGGGCTCAAGAAGGTCTTCCTCCTGACCACCGGCTCCGAGGCGGTCGAGTGCGCCATCAAGCTTGCCCGCACCCAGGGCAGGAAAATCGGCGGTGACAAAAAGATCGCGATCGTCTCTTACCAAAACGCCTTCCACGGGCGCACGATGGGGTCGCAAATGGCCGGCGGAATTCCCGCGCTGAAGCAGTGGATCGGCAACCTCGACGAGGACATGGTCCAGGTCCCCTTCCCCGACGGATTCCGCTGCCCGGACACGAGCTTCGACCTCTTCCTCAAATCGCTCGACTCAGCGGGCATGACCCCCGACCGCGTCGCCGCCGTGATGACCGAGACCTACCAGGGCGGCAACGCCAGCTTCGCCCCGCCGGAGTACATCCAAAAGCTCCGCGCCTGGTGCAACGAGCATCGCGTGCTCTTGATCTTCGACGAAGTGCAAGCCGGGTTCGGGCGCACGGGCACTTATTGGGGCTTCGAGCACTACGGCGTGCTGCCGGACCTGATCGTGTGCGGCAAGGGGATTTCCAGCGGGCTGCCCCTCTCGGCCGTGATCGGCACGGAGGAGATCATGGATCTCTACCCGCCCGGGTCGATGACCTCCACGCACACGGGGAACCCAATCTGCGCGGTCGCCTCGCTGGCAAGCCTCCGGGTGATCGAAGAAGAGGGCCTGGTGGAGCGTGCCCGCCGGATGGGCGAGATCCTTCAGCCGGAGGCCCGGCGCATCGGCCAGCGCTTCCCCGAGCACATTGGCACGGTGCACGGCAAGGGGCTGGTGGCCTCGCTTCACATGGTCAAGCCGGGGGGAATTGAGGCAAATCCGGAGCTGGCGAAAGAGATCGTTTGGCGGTGCGTCGAGAAGGGGCTGATGATGTTTGCCCCGGTCGGTTACAGCGGCGCTTCGGTCAAGATCTCGCCGCCGCTGGTGATCGAAGAAGATGCCATCCGGGAGGGCATCGGGGTCTTGGAGGAAGCCATCGAGGAGGTGCTCCAGTGAATGGTCCATCCGCAGACAAGCTCGACGTCGTGATCGTGGGCGGGGGCATGATCACCCACGATCAGGTCCTCCCGTCGATTTATCATCTCCAGCGCCAGGGCCGGGTGGGTTCGATCAAGATCAGCGCGCTCGACTCGGCCCCCCTGCGGGCCCTGGCTGAGGAGAACGCTTTTCGGGAGGCCTTTCCCGGCCAATCGTTCGAGCCCTCGCCCGCGCTCGACGAGCCGCCCGATCGTGTGTTCCCCGACCTGTTCAAGGAAGCGATCGCCTCGCTTCCGCCCGGGAACATGGTCGTGGTGGCCGTGCCGGACCATTTTCACGCCCCCGTGATCCGGGCGGCTTTGGAGCACGACCAGCACGTGCTCTCGGTCAAGCCGCTGGTGCCGACGTACGCCCAATCGGTCGAGATCGAGAACCTCGCCCGAGAGCGGGGGCTCATGGTCGGCGTGGAATACCACAAACGGTTCGACCGCCGCTCGCTGGACGCCCGGCGCCAATACCGGGCCGGCCGCTTTGGCGAGTTCCGCCTGGGCGAGGCCAAGATGATCGAGCCCTACTACTACCGCCACTCGAACTTCCAGAACTGGTTCACCAAGGAAAACAGCGATCCGTTCACGTACGTCGGCTGCCATTACGTCGACTTGGTCTACTTCATCACCGGCTTGCGGCCCGTGGAGGTTTCCGTGCGGGGCGTCGAGGGGACGTTCCCCAACGGCAACGTGGGCTACATGTGGGCGGCCGGCCGCGTGGTGTGGGAGAACGGGGCGGTGATGAGCATCAGCGACGGCCTCGGCTATCCCGACGAGGCCGCCGGCACGAACGATCAGTGCCTGGTCCTGTACTGCGAGGGCGACGATTGCGGCGCGATCCTCAAGCACGACGACCAGTACCGCGGCGTGCGCCACGGGTACGTCGACCGAAAGGCGGGGGCCATGTTCCGCTTCGTCAGCCCCGACTATTTCCGCATGGTCCCCTGGGAAGGCGAGGGTCTGAAGCCGGTCGGCTACGGCTTCGAGTCGATTGAAGCGATCACCCTGGCCGCCCTCCAGGTCAACCGCGCCGCCGAAGCGCTCACCGGTGAGGACGCCCTGTCCGCCCGCCGCCAAACCCTCCAGGAAATCGACGCCCGCGGCATCCTCGCCACCCCGGCCAACAGTTCCATCAACGAGCTAGTGACCGAAGCCGCCCGCCTCTCCATCGCCCGCGAGGGTCAGCCCGCGGTGATCGATTACGGTAAATCGCCCAGTGTGCGTCTCCGGGGTGAGGCGTAGGTTATGCTTCAGCATAACGCTAAATCCAGATTCGTAGGTTATGCTTCAGCATAACAGCGAAGCCAGTCGTAGTAGTAGTCGCAGGTTATGCTTTAGCATAACAGCGATGCCAAGTTAATGCTCCCGCAGTACAGACCCGGCCACAGTGCGTGCGTTGGACCTTGACGCCATCCGCCCAGGCGATATGCTGAAGCATAACCTACGC
>JBDRTC010001196.1:0-11709 GCA_043824335.1 Planctomycetota bacterium
TCGGCCACCCGGCTCGAAAAAGACGATGTCGAAATGAGCGACTTCGAGCTGGCCCGCGACAGAGTGCTCATGGGGGCCAAGCGAGAGGAGGTCCTCGCCGGCCAGGAGAAGCTGATGACCGCCTACCACGAGGCGGGCCACGTACTTCTGGCCTGGCTGCTCCCCGGCTCCGATCGGGTGCACAAGGTCTCGGTCATCCCCCGCGGCCGGACGCTGGGAGCGACGCAAATCCTACCCGAGGAAGACCGCTTGAACGTCGGCGAAGGCGAGCTCAACGTTCGTCTGGCGATCTTTCTCGGCGGCCGCGCCGCCGAAAAGCTCCGCTTCCGCGAGTTCAGCGCCGGGGCCGAAGACGACCTCAAGAGGGCCACGCAGCTCGCCCGACGCATGGTCACCCTCTGGGGCATGAGCGAGCGACTGGGGCCCGTCGCCTTTCGCGCCCACGAGGAGCACCCGTTCCTGGGTAAAGAGATCTCCGAGCAACGCGAGTTCAGCGAGCACACCGCCCAGGTGATCGACGAGGAGATCGTCCGAATCCTCCGGGAAGCCTCCGACCGGGCCGAAGCGCTCCTCAACGAGCATCGCGACAAGCTCGACACCCTGGCGACCACCCTGGATCGGGAGGAGGAACTTGACGAGCGCCAGATCGAAGCGCTGATCGGTCCGTCCGCCTCGAAGCCAAGCCCACCCGACGACCCGGCCCCCAGCGACTCCCCAACCGCGGCCGACCCCGCGTCGAAGAAGGCGTAACGACGGCAGGTCCGCGTTCCCCCATCCTTCGCTCACCACCAAGCGAGGGTTCAGGGCTCGGGGTTCGGGGTTCGGGGTTCAGGGTTCAGGACTTGAACCTGTACCACCACCAACCTATTCCAACTCCGAGGGAAACGCCCATGGGCTGCGTCCCATGGGGGTTCGCCGGCGGCCGGTGTCCTCCCCCCCACCTCTTCTGAAAACTAATCCCCCTGAGTCATTGTGACACAGCAGCGTGACGAAAATGAGGTCACCGACTGCCAAAACGGCGGCGTTGGCCGAGGTGGGGTGATAGGCATTCTTGCTGTAACTCGCTGTTTATGAAGAACTTAACGGTTGCACACGCCGATCGTTGATGTAGTTGGCACGTCGTTTGCTCGCTTACTCTCTCGTCAAAGAGGGGTTTGCCGGGGGCACAAAGCCAAACCGGTAGAGAACCATCTGAGACGGAGGCCAGTACCATGACGATCGACATCCGCCAACTGCTCCGCGTGGCCCGACGCTTGAAGGAGGCGACCGGCTATTTCGAGCTGGGCATGATGCAGCACGCGCTCGACTGCCTGGAGAACCTGGGCGAGCTCGGCCCCTTCGAGGCGGAGGTCTCGCTTCTGCGAGGCGTGATCCTGCGCCGTCAGAACCGATTCGACGACGCCCGGGCCGAGCTGAGAACCGCCGCCGAAAAATTCCCCGCCCCGTTCGACCGGTCGGCCTGGTACGCCTTGAGCCTCTGCTACCGGCAGGTGGGCGACATGAACCGGGCGATCCAATCGTTGGCCCGCGCCCGCGGCGCCTCGCCCCACAAGGAGCGGCCGAGCGCGTTGTGAGTGGCGGCTGCGTCGCAGCAACCGAAACCTGCTAGGGGTCTGTCAAGGCTGTCCTGACGGGTGCCACGGGCATCTTGCCCGTGTTTTCACGCCAGCACTGGCGAGACGCCAGTGCCACCCAACCCGTCCTTTCCAGTTTGACAGACCACTAAAACTCCACGAGCCCGGCGCCCTCGACGGCGATGGAGGGAATCACGGCCGGCTTCAATCGCGCCGGGCGGTAGTAGTGCTTCACGAGTGCCTTGCCGACAGCGGCGACGCTCTCTTTTCGCGCCAGGATCATGATGCACCCGCCGAGCCCCGCGCCGGCAATCTGTGCGCCGGCCACGCCCGGCACCGTAGCGGCGACGTCGACCATTTGGTCGATCTCCGGCGTGCTGCACCCGTAACTGCCCGGCTGCATGTACAATTGGGCCTTCCACACCTTTTCCGGGTCTTCGCTGACGAGGTCGCGGATGAGCCGGTTGAGGTATTCGTCGCTCGGGTCTTCCCTCCAGGCGCGATAGGTTCCGCCGGGGCCCGGCCTGCTCACGCGGTCGCCGTCGTGGCTGATTTTCATCAACGTGCCCAACCGCTCCACCTGCCCCACTTCCAGGCATTCCAGACACATGCGACTTCGGACGATCTCCGCAATGCCGTAGAGGAGCACGGCCCTCGGGCGGTAGCAGTCGGGCTCGGGATGCGTGGCGAAGTGGGCCTCCATCGCCGGGTGGTGCTCGCTTGCGAGCATCGTGCTGAAGTCCTCGCGGCGCATTTCGGCGGGGATTTTGAGCAACCAGCGGTAAACGTCGCTGGGAGAGCAGCCCAACTGGGCCGGGTCGAGGTCGCGCAAGTGCTCGACCGAGCCGGCGATTTCGGGGGCGCGCTGCTTCAGAAGCGCCAGCCCCAGGTCGAAGCAGGCGAGCCGGGCGTTGACGATGTCCCGGGCCGAGCTTCTTTGGGGCGTCTTCACGTGGCTGTCGGCGATGACGACCCGGTAATCCTCCGGGGCATCGATGGTTTTCTCGACCCGAAAGGGGAGATAGCCCACGTGGGCGATTTTTCCGCGCTGGCCGAGATAGATGGCCGCCGATCCGCCCGGCCCGCCCCGCGACCCCACGAACCACTCTCCCTCGCCGCAGAGGTCGATGAACTGGCGGCTGCTCAGGTCGAAGTTGTTTAGCGCAATCGCCGCCTGGAGCGTGGCCGCCACAATGGTCGAGCTGCTCCCCAGCCCGGCGGCGACGGGCACGTTGCCCGACAGGGCCAGGTTGAGACCGCCGATCTTCACGTCTTGGTAGCGGTGTTGGAGCCGGATCACGGCCGCCTTGACGTGGTTCCCCCAATCGCCCGCGGCCCCGCGCACCATGCTGCGGACCCAGTCGCTGTTGACGAAATTCAACCACTGGCTCCAGGCGAACTGTCCGATCTGCTCGGAGATGTTGAACCGGACGGGCTTGAACTTCGTCGGCTCGGTGTTGACGGCCACAACGTCGTCGTCGTCGCGGAGCCCGACCACGGCGATCGTTTCCCGGTCGATGGCCAGGAAGTTGGCCCGCCCGCCCCGATGGTCCACGTGCCTGCCCATCAGGTTGATTCTGCCCGGCGCCCGGACGATGCAGACCTTTTCGTCCCGCCCGAAGCGTTTCCCGTAGCACTCCAGCGCGCGGGCCAAGTCCTTGCACTTTTGCTGGTGAAGTTCGGGGTGCGGCCCGTAGATTCGCCGGAGCCAGCGGCTCATGCCCGGTTTGCCGGCCCTGATTTTCTCGAGCCACTCGCCCACGGTGCAGTATTGGTTGCGCTTCAGCCGTGGGCGGCCGCCGACGCCCAGCGATGCGTGGCGTTGGGTCTTGTGACGCCTCACGTAGTCCTGGATGCGGAGCAGCTCATCGGGCGAATTGTAGCCCTGGATCCACTCGGGATGATCGACCGGCACGGCCCTCACCCGGTACCGGCCCCCGCCCTGTGCCTCGCGGACGCCGGCCAGAAGCCGGACGACGTCGGTCAAATAGTACTCGCCCTGGGCATTGTTGTTGTCGATCAGCCCGATTCCGTGATAAAAGGCCTCGGCGCGGAACAAGTAGAAGCTGGGGTTCACCCGGTTCGTGATCCGCTCGATCTGGCGGGCGGTGTACCTCTTTCCGCCGATCTCGAGGTTGTACGCGTCGGACTCCAAAAGCGCCCGGAGCTTGGGCTTGTCGACGGCCGGTTTTCCCTTGAGCAGTGCGACCAGCTCCGCGACCGCCGCGGCCTGCTTTTCGGGGCTTGGGATGTGGCGGTCGACGACTTCGAGCACGCGGGCCCCGGTCAGATCGCCGCCGTGAGCGAGTTTTTTGGTCAGCTCATCGACGATTGCCTGCCGTGCCCGATCGACCTTCTCGATGATGTCGAGCACCTGGCCGCTTCGGTCGACGAAGACCCTTCCCACCGAATCCGCGGTGGTCTTGGTCTTCGGCAGGGTCACGAGCGCCATGTCGGCGCGTTGTTTGAGGTAGCCGCTCACCAGGGCGTCGATGGCCGGCTCCTGGATGAGCTTGTCGCCCATGGTCACCAGCACGTTGCCGGTAAAGTCGGTGTTCTTGAGCGCCTCGGCGGCCATCTTGGCGGCGTGGCCGGTGCCGAGCTGGGGTTCCTGGTAGACGTAGAGGATTCCCTCGTGCTCTTTGCCCACGGTGTCGAGTATCTGTTCGGCCCTGGCGCCCACCACGAGCAAGAAGCCGTTGAACCCCCTTCGCTTGAAGACCCGGATCTGCCGATTGATCGCGGGCACGGAATCGATTTCAAAGCGGACCTTCCCCAGATCGGCGTTTTCCATCCTGGTCCCCTTGCCGGCGGCCAGGATCACGACGACGGTTTCGTCTGCGATCGGTCTGCTCTCGTCCATCGCCGTTAGTCCGCGAGAAACTACGCAAAAGTCTAGGTTTCCGGGCAGGCCGCGTCCACTACCCGATCCCCGCTGCGTGGGACGGGGAGTGCCCCTGCGGCGACGCGGCATCGCCGGCGTGACGCTCACGGTTGTCCTCCGCCGGCGGCCACGGATTGGGCCGCCAGGGCGTGCCCCAGACGGCGCTGCCGTCGATCACCGTGGCGAGCAGATCGAACCGGGCCGGCGCGTCCTCCTCCGGCGACCTGGCCAACCGGAACTGCACCAGGTCGGCGGCGTCGCCCGGGTCCAATCCGCCGGGAGTCACGTCCAGAAGCTCCGCCGGGTTGTGCACGGCCATCCTCACCGCGTCGGCAAGCCCGACGCCGGCAAAGTGCATCACGTTGGGAATGCCCGGGCCGATCGGCAAGGCGGCCCCGGCCAAGAGTTCACGCTGTCCGGCCACGACGAGGCGCCCGTCGGCCAATAGCTCCACGTTGCAGAAGTCGCTTTGGTATCGCCCGGGAGGCTGTCCGGCCTGGCCCGAGATGTCGCTCACCAGGATGCAACGCCGGGGTCTCTTCGTGCGGACAAACGCCTTGACGACTTCGGCGGGGAGGTGATGCCCGTCGACCACCAGGCTGGCAACCAGCCGATCCTCGGCCAATTGGGCCCAGATGTAGTTGCGGAGCCGGTGCAGTTGGGGATGGGAGCCGTTCCCCAAGTGGGTGCTCAGCCGGGCCCCCGCCTCGACGGCCCGACGGATCTGAGACGGCCTGGCCGAGGTGTGTCCGATCGCCACGACCACGCCCGTCGCGGCAACCCGGCGGATGAACTCGGGCGACTCGTCGAACTCGGGCGACAGGGTCAGAATCCGAATCCGGCCCGAGGCGGCCTCCGCGAGCCGCTGGAAGTCGTCCCAGTTGGGCCGCCGGCAGTGCACCAGGGGATGGGCCCCGCGGGGGCCATCGACCGGCGTGATGAAAGGCCCCTCGACGTGCACGCCCGCCACGCGCCGGGCCACCTCGGGATCCGAATCGCACGCCGCGGTGATCGATCGAAGCGCGTGTTCAAGCACGTCGAGGCTCTCGGTCGTGAGCGTCGGAAGACACCGCACGACGCCGAAAGCGTCGAACGCCCGCACAATCTCAACCACCTTCTCCGCCGTCAGATCCGCCGAACTGAACTCCTGGCCGCCGTACCCGTTGATCTGAAGATCGACGAAGCCGGGCGCGATCCAAGGCCAATTCTCACGGTCGGCCGCACCGATCGTGCACGGCGTCGCCTGAAGAATCGTTCCTCTTCGAATGTGTAAACAAACTCCCTCACCGGTGTCGTAACGCCGACCACATAATTTCATGGCAACCCTTCTAATCCCCGTGATGCCCCTCCTCGACGGCTGAAAACCCGCCATTATACCAGCTTGCCGCGTGCAAGCCAAATGGCGCGCCGAAAAGGGGCTGCCAAGATTTCACTTGGACTACTTGACGCGGAACGAGAACAGGTCGGCATCGTGGAGGACGAACCGCAGGCGGATCGGCTGTCCGCTGAGCTTGCTGATGTCGGTTCCGCCCCCAAAGCTGACGACCCGTTCGAGCGTGTCGCCGAAGATTTCAGGGCAATCGGCCAGCGAAAACCCTTCCAGCGGCTCGCCGGCGCGGTTCTGGAGTTCCACGCGAATGCCGCCCGCGGCGGAGGTCGAGAAGTTCAGCGCCAGCTCGCTCCCCTCGAAGGTGATCGGCCGGGTGACCACTTCGCCGCCGGAGGCCGGGGCGCCGAGCGAGACGAAACCGTCGATCCGCAGCGTGTAACGGCGCACCTGGCAGGTCTCGCCTTGGTAGTACCCTTCGACGGAATAGAAAGACAGCTCCTCCGGCGCGCCATCGAGGGCCGATTGCGTCTCGACCATTCCCCAGGCAACGAAGTTGTTGCGGCACACCCAACGCTCGGGCTGAGGTCCCGGCCGGATCCACGCCTCGGTCCAACGCCGGAAGCGCTGGCCGTCTCGACTCGTCATGAAAACAACGTCCGAAACTCCGGGCAAGGGATGACCAATGGGCGATTTCCGGGAGGGCACGAAACGTTTGGGAAACCCAAGCAGGACGTGCGGCGCCCGATAATAGGGTTGGATCTGGTTCGTGTAGAGGTGCTCTTTCGGAGCGCCCGGATATTCGAGGAAGACCGGCTCCGTCCAGTGGAGGAAGTCGGTCGAGGTGGCGGTCATGATGTCGCGGACGCCGTCGCGTCCCATGCGGTGATAGTCTGCGTACAGGCCGCGGACTTCGTCCCAGAAAGCGAGGTTCTGCGAATCGAAGGCCCCCTTGGTGATCACCGGCGCATCGCTCGATAGCGACCAATGAATGCCGTCGGGCGACTCGAAGGGGTACAGCCCTCCCGTGCCGCCGGCAATCGCCTTGTACGCGGCCTCGGGCTTGCAGGCGGGGTTGGTGTCTTTGAACGGAGCGAAGTTGTGCGAGCCGGGACCGTCCCAAAGGATGCTGTTCTTCTTGGACCCGCCAAATTCAACGATGCCCAGCTCGGGCTTCGTCCACCGGATGCCGTCTTCGCTTTCCGCGTAGCAGACCACCTGGTGGGTCACTCGTTTCTTCTCCCAGTCGTGATGCGCCCCTCGATAGTACATGCGGTACCGATCGCCGTCGCGGAACACCGTGTGGTAGAAGCAGACGTTGCCCTCCCAGGGCTTGTCGTGGACGATCGCCACCTCCCGCGGCGTGGGACGGTGCAGGCGCAGCTCGGCCCTGCCGACAAACTGCTCGATAAGATGGTCGTCGACGAGGAGTTCCCGCCGCGACCCGATCTCGATCGGCTCATCCGCCCGTGCCGGCGACGTCGTCGCGCCCGGCAATAACACCACGCTCAGCCAAATCCACTTGCTCATGATCATCTCGCTTTTCGGGCTCTTATGCGCCAAAGACTCCCCATTTCCTGTAACCCCCGGGCGTAACCCAGGCTCATGATGCCGGCCATTTTAGTGGGGCGCCCCCGCCGCGCCAACAATTCGGGCCGATTCCATTGCCGGAAGGGCGCCCGAGCGTGGGTCTTGGGATTCCCTAATCCTGGCCGCGTGGGTACACTGGAAGCGTTCGCGCCGTCGCGGTGACGGCCGAGATCGGGCCTCGGGAGCGGTTCTCGATGATTAGAGCAATTCCTCCGTGCGTCGCGGAAACGGCGAAGGGCCACGGGAGGTTCGCCCCGGCGATGGGTCTCTTGGCTCTCGCGTTGTTTATCGGCGAGGGGGTGATTGCGGTTGCCGGTGTTGCGGGGGAGGCCGGAGGGTACCAGGGGCCGTGTGCCCTGGCGGCGTCGAAGGACGGAAAAACGCTCTACGTGGCCTCGGCCGACGCCGGCCAAGTGGCGTGGGTCGAGCTTCCCGGCGGCAACGTGATCCGGCGGGAGGCCGTGCCGGCCGAGCCGACCGGCATTGTGCTCACGCCCGACGGATCGAAGCTGATCGTCACCTGCGCTGCCCCAAGAAGCACGGTGGCGGTGCTCGATGCGGCCTCGGGCGAGCGGATCGCCGCGATCCCGGCCGGGCACACGGCCGTAAGCCCCGTGGTCAGCCCCGACGGCACGCGGGTTTACGTCTGCAATCGCTTTTCGGGCGACGTCTCGGTGATCGATCTGGCGGGCGGGAAGGAAACGGCGCGCGTTCGCGCCGTTCGCGAGCCGATTGCCGCGGACATTACGCCCGACGGCGGAACGTTGCTGGTGGCCAACCACCTGCCGCTGGCCCGCACGGATACGGCCAACAGCTTCAACGTGACGCCCGTCGTCACGGTCATCGACACCGAGACGTACGAGACCGGCGCAATCAAGCTCCCGCACGGCGCCAACGGTTTGCGGGGCCTTTGCGTTTCGCCCGACGGTGAGCACGCGCTGGTGACGCACCTGCTCTCGAATTTCGAGCGGAGCCCCTTCCGCGTCGACATGGGCTGGATCAACGTGAACGTGGTGAGCATCGTCGACGTGCGCGAGCAGAAAGTGCTGAGCACGATCGGGATGGACGAGCTGGACCTGGGGGCGGGGAATCCCTGGGACGTGACCTGGTCGGCCGACGGAAAGACGGTTTGCGTGAGCCAGTCCGGCACGCACGAGCTGCGCATTATCGGCGGCGACGACCTGCTGGGCGCGTTCGCCCATCGGACCATGCAGCCGATGATGGGCGTCTGGCCGATCTACCTGAGCCTGGGGGGCACTCTTTGGCGGCGTATCCCACTCCCGGGAATCGGTCCCCGCGGGCTGACCGCGGCCGGGTCGCACGTTTACGTCGCCCAATACTTCAGCGACACGGTGGCGGTGGTCGATCTGGCGACCGCGGGCGACACACCCGTCGGCACGATCGCCCTGGGCCCCGAGCCGCAACTGACCCAAGAGCGGCGCGGCGAACTGCTGTTCCACGACGCCACGATCTGCTACCAGCAATGGCTGAGCTGCGCCAGTTGCCACCCGGACGGCCGCGTCGACGGCCTGAGCTGGGACCTGCTCAACGACGGCTCAGGCAACCCCAAAGACACGAAGAGCATGCTGCTGGCCCACCAGACCCCGCCGGCAATGGCGGAAAGGGTTCGGCCGAGTGCCGAGGAGGCCGTGCGTGCGGGGCTGACGCACATCCTCTTTACCGATCGGTCTGAAGAGGAGGCGGTTGCTATCGACGCGTATCTCAAGTCGCTTACGCCCGTGCCCAGCCCGCGCCTGATCGACGGCCGGCTCAGCCCGGCGGCCGAGCGAGGCCGCAAGCTGTACCAGAGCGAACGCGTCGGCTGCGACCGGTGCCATCCGCCGCCGCTTTACACCGACCTGAAGGCCCATAACCTCGGCACACGGAGCCCGACCGGCCGCCGCGATCGCTTCGACACGCCCACGCTCGTCGAAGTCTGGCGGACCGCTCCTTACCTGCACAACGGCCGCTACACGACGATCAAGGAGCTATTGGCCGAAGGCAGACACGGCCTGCGGCCGGGCCTCAGCGACGACCTGAGCGAGCGAGAGATCGACGAGCTGGTCGATTTCGTGTTGTCGCTGTGAGGGAGTCCATGACCTTCGCGAGAAAGGGCCCGCGCGGGTCTCGGCTCGCTTGGCCCGCCCTGCGTTGTTGGCGTGGAGCTATCAGCTATCAGCTATCAGCCATCAGCCATCAGCTCTCAGCCTATCAGAAAGCAGGTTCGCGTGGTTTTCTCTTGCCGCCAGCGGCTGAAGGCTGACTGCTGAAAGCTGACCGCTGAAAGCTGACCACCAAACAACTCCTTCACCGTTCCTCCGCGCCCAAGACGCGACCATGCACGACCCATCCGCCACCACCGGCACGGTCGAGAGCGCCGCCGGCCCGTTGCCTCGCGGCCCGCTGGAGTGGCTGGCGGTTTTCGGGCCCGGGGCGATTGTCGCTTCGCTGACGATCGGGACCGGTGAGCTGATTTTTTCGAGCCGGGGCGGGGCGATCTTTGGGTACCGCATCCTGTTCCTGTTCGTCGTCATCTCGCTCTTGAAGTGGGGTCTGGTCGTGGCGTCGTCGCGTCACATCGTATTGACCGGCGTACACCCCTACCGGCGATTGTTCGATCTGCCCGGTCCGCGCGGCTGGCTGGCCCTGGTGCTCTCCTTGATCGCGGCCGTGTGCATTCCCATCTGGGTCAGTTTTCACGCCGGCGTTCTGGGTAACCTCACCGCCTGGGTGACCGGCACCAGCGGCATACTGGGCGGCGGCATCGATTACCTCTGGGGCGCGGCGATCCTGGCCGTCATCGTGGGGATCAGCGCGACGCGCGGGTATGCCACACTGGAGCGGATCCAACTGGTCATTGTGGCGGCGATGCTCTTCGCGGCCGGCGTGACGCTCATCCTCTACCGCCCGGATTGGCTGGCGCTTCTCCAAGGGGCCATTGTTCCGCAGCCGTATGCGTATCCCCCGTGGCTCAGCGCCGAGTATCCCGAAATCGCCGGTCAGCCGGTGTGGGTCGAGACGACGCGTTACGTGGGCGTGATCGGCGGCGCCGGCTTCGATTACCTGGCCTACACTTCGTTCGTGCGCGAGAAAGCATGGGGGCAGGCGGCCCGGGGCCCGGCCTCTGTGGAGCGGCTCATCGAGATCGCCGTGGACCCGGCCCATCCGGTGCGACGTTGGGCCCGCGCCCCGCTGGTCGATTGCTCGATCAGCTTCCTGGTTGTCGTCGCTTTCAGCGCCGTTTTCGTGGCCTCGGGAACCTTGCTCCTTGGCCCCAACCACAAGATCCCCGACGAAAAGAACCTGCTCAATCTGCAGTCGGCGTTCGTCACCACGATCCATCCCTGGCTGTTGCCGCTTTACGTGGCGGGCGCTTTTTTGGCCATGCTGGGAACGCTCTACGGCACAATCGAGGTCGCTTGCAGCCTGGCGAGCGAAATGGCGAGGGCCGTCAGTCACAAGCTCGCCCTCCGCTTTGCCCGCCGCATCCGGCGAATCACGGTCGCCTGGTGCGCCGCGGGGGCGCTGGCGATCCTCGCGTGGCTGTTTGTCTATCAGTCGACCGGAGAGCCGGGCAAGCCGCGTTTGCTCCTGGCGATCCTGACTCCCGCCAACCTGTTCACCGGCGTGCTGGGCTGCGGATTGTTCTGCTTCTTGAACCTCTGGATGGATCGGCGATTTCTGCCCAAGTCCCTGCGCCTGCCCGGCTGGCTCTGGTGGCTGAACCTGCTCTCCGCGCTCGTTTTTCTCTTCCTGGGCTTGAAAGGCTACTGGGACGACGCAAGCCGCTGGTACGCAATCGGCAGCCTGTGCGGCATGCTCCTCCTGGGAATCCTCGGCGGACATCTGGCCCGCAACTGGATCGCTCCGGCCGATGAGGAGGACGCCTGATGGTCAGGCTAAAGGCTGTAGGTTATGCTTCAGCATATCGCGTATTCACGGTTCGTGCGATCCCGAGAGACCGAAGGAGTTGCTGATGAACCATCCCATCGACCGACGGGCGTTTCTCGAAAAAGGGGCGGCCGCGCTCGCTGCCGCGACGGTCGCAGACGCCACCACCGGCGCACAGGAGGTGCCGAAAGAGGAATCGGACGAGCCGGTCCGCATCGGCGTGGTGGGCGTCGGCGGGCGAGGGCAATGGCACGTGAAGAATCTGCTCTCCTACCAGGAGAACGTCGTCATCCCCGCCATCTGCGACTACCGAAAGGACCGGCTCGACAGGGCCGTCGAGGTCGTCAAGAGCCTCAAAGGCTACACCCCCGACGGCTACTCCAAGGACGAGCACGACTACCTGAACATGCTCCAGCGCGACGACCTCGACGCCGTCCTCGTGG
>JBDRTC010001197.1:0-2791 GCA_043824335.1 Planctomycetota bacterium
TTGTTGGCCGCTTTCTTCGGTTTCTTTTCAACCTCGGTCCCAAGCTCTGCTTGGGACCGTACTTCCGCCAACACCCGTCTCGCCGACTTGCCCAAGGGGGCAAAGCAATGCCGCGAAGAGGGCGTGTTCCCAAGCGGAGCTTGGGAACAAGTTGAAGCCAGCTACTTGTTCTTGTCTGCCTTCTTCGGTTTCTTCTTCACCGGCTGGGGATTGAGGGGCCCGTCGGTGGGGAGCATGGGCGCCGGCTTGGTGGCCAGGATTTCTTCGAACGTTTTCTTGATCGCCAGGACCTCGGGATCGGTGGAGTCGGTAACCTCCTGGTAGCCGGCGCCGTCGCGGCTTGTGCCGCAATCGTACAGCCGGCCGTAGTGATGTGGGGAGTTGTCTTCCAGGAGCCAGCGTTTGGTGCGGAGGATGCGCCGGTCGCCGAGGTAGCTGAAGATCCAGTCCCGCGGCTCGCCCGGCTTGCCCTCGAGGAGGAACGCAAAGCTGCGGCCGTCGATAGGCCGATCGTTGGGGAGGTCGGCCCCGGCCAGCTCGGCCAGCGTGGGGAGCACGTCGGACAGGTCGACCAGCTCGTCGCACAGCCCGACCGGCTTTACCAGCCCGGGACCGTTGACGATCATCGGCACCCGGGCGCCCAACTCGGTGGGCTGGCCCTTGCCTTGTCCGCCGGTTCCGTTATCGCCGGTGAAGAAGAGGATCGTGTTCTGGCGGAGCCCCGTCATGATCTCGAACCGCGTGGGATGGCAGATGGGCGCGGAGTAGCAGGTGGCGAACTCGACGCCGGTCCGCCCGAGCCGGTCGAGATTGGGCGTGTGGTGCTCCGGGCTCCCGTAGCAGGAGAGTTCCTTGGCCCCCAGGTCGTCGGCCATGATGACGATCAAGTTCGGCGGCCGCTCGTCCGACTTCACGCCCGCCGCCCGGAGAAAGCCGGGTCCCGACAACGCCACGGCGGCGATCCATCCCAGGACCCGAAACGACCCCGGCCCACTCAATCGGCTTCTCATCGGACAGGCTCCTCGCAGGTTTTTCCCGGAGCATCGAGCATAGCCTCATCCTACCCCCTCAGCAAGGGCGGACAATCCGCCCGTTGACAAGGAGAACTCGTCGAGCCAGAATACAGGCTGCACCGACGGGGGGCAAAGGCGTTCTGAAACGTGGTCCATCGTTCTTGAAGACAAACCGGTATCCCGACGAAGAGAAAGGGTCGACTGATGAGCACGCAAGACCATGGCGACAAATCCTCCACCTCACGGCGTGAGTTCCTCAAGCGTTCCGGCGGGGCGCTGGCCGGAGCGGCGGCGGCAAGCGCGATTGTCGGACGCGCTTATGCCGCGGAACAGAACACGATCAAGGTGGCCCTGGTCGGCTGCGGCGGACGCGGCACCGGGGCCGCCGCCCAAGCCCTTTCGACCCAAGGTCCCACCAAGCTCGTGGCCATGGCCGACGTGTTCGAAGACCGCCTCTCGGGCAGCCTGAAACGGCTCTCCGACCAGCTCGGCGACAAGGTCGACGTGCCGCCGGAGCGCCAGTTCCTCGGGCTCGACGGCTATCGCAAGGCGATCGACCTGCTCGACGAGGGCGACGTCGTCCTCCTGACCACGCCCCCGTGCTTCCGGCCGATCCATTTTGAGTACGCCGTCGAGAAGGGGCGCAACGTGTTCATGGAGAAATCGTTCGCCGTCGACGGCCCGGGCATCCGCCGGGTGCTCAAGGCCGGCGAAGTGGCCCAGCAGAAGAACCTCAAGGTCGCCGGCGGCCTGATGAGCCGCCACTACAAGCCGCTGGAAGACATCATCGCCCAGATTCACGAGGGGGCCATCGGCAACGTCATCACCTGTTGGGCCTACCGCGAGCACGGCCCCGTGGGCTTCACGCCGAAGTCGCCCGGCATGAGCGACATGGCCCACCAGATCCGCAACTACTCCTGCTTCACCTGGATCAACGGCAGCTTTATCCTCGACTGGCTGATCCACAACCTCGACGTCTGCTGCTGGGTCAAGGACGCCTGGCCGGTCTCGGCCCAGGGTCAGGGAGGGCGCCAGGTCCGCGAGCACGGCGACCAGTTGTTCGACCACTATGCCGTGGAATACAGCTTCCCCGACGGCACCCGGCTCTTCGCCCAGGGCCGGCACATGGCCAACACCTGGGGCTTCTTCGGCGATGTGATCCACGGCACCACCGGCTCGGCCGTTCTGGGGGAAGGGATCAAGGACCCCCGCCTCTACAAAGGCCACAATCGGACGGCCGAGAACGAGATCTGGAAGTACGAGGGCCCGCCGTGCAATCACTACCAGGTGGAGCACGACCTCTTGTTCGAGGCGATCCGCGAGGACAAGCCCTACAACGAGACCGAGCGCTGCGCCTACGGCGCGCTGGTCGGCATCCTCGGCCGCATGGCTGCTGAGTCGGGCAAGGAGGTCACCTGGGAGGAGGCGCTGAACTCCAATTTGGAGCAGGCCCCCGGGCTGGAAGAGATCGCCACCCTCGAAGGCCCCGCTCCCATTGCGCCCGATGCCGACGGCAAATACCCGATCGCCATGCCCGGCTTCACCAAGGCGCTCTGACCTGCACCGACACGGCCGCGGACCGCGCGGCGGGACGGCCGGAGAGCAACTCGGGGACTGTCCCGATTTTCCCGCAGGGAAAATGGGACTGTCCCCCTCCGAACGGAAGGTTGTTTGTCGAGCGGCCCTGAGAGGCACCCGCCCGCCCCTAGACGGGCCCGAGGCCGTCGCCCCCAATTCAGGGTTCGCAGTGATCAATGCATTGAGGTCCCTGTGGCCGA
>JBDRTC010001198.1:0-2887 GCA_043824335.1 Planctomycetota bacterium
CCCGGCGTTGAACGCCATCTGGAGGGACTCCGCTAGGTTCAGGACGGGGACGATGTTTCCGCCGAGGCTCATGCTCCCGAGCACGACCAACAGGGACTGGACAGGTTTGCCAAGAAGGGCGGAGCACAGGGCCACAAACGCAATGAGGGTCATTGCTGTCGCAGGTCCCGTATTGTGAAGCTCAATGACATGGAGGTGATAATTGTGGTCAGCCGTCTTGGCCGACGCACTGACGCCGGTAGCATTTGCCTTGAAATAGTCGAAGCCGACCTTCACGGCTTCCTTCGCTGCGCTAACCGAACCGAAGCCCGACAGGGTCAGTGATCCATTGCCTGCCGTGACTTGAGTTTCCAACCGATAGAGTCCAAGATGGCCGCTGCTCCCCGTGGCCACTGTGTGCAGGACACCGGGGTTTAGTGGGCCTGCCGGGATAAGTGAACCGCCACCTTGCTCTGGTACACTGATGAATCTCTCTTCCATTGTATCTTGATCGATGTAGGAGAAATGCACCTCGTAGAATTCCATGCCCCCGATCTTCTTCAGTTGCTCCTTGACTCGCCGACGGGCCTCCAAGGCGTATTCGAGACACCTCCGGACAGCGTCTTTGTCATAATCTTCCCGTGGATAGAGGAGTTTCAGGAGCCCGGAAACGGTGTGCTTGACCGCAATCGTGTCCCGCTGGTTCAGATCGCGGCCCAGCTTGAAGTATTTATTGATCGCGTCCCCAAAATTGCGCTTCCGCATCTCTCGAAGAAACTCGGCCAGGTAGTCAACAATCAGTCCGTACTGGTTGGTGAAGAACTCTGGCCGCATCTTGGGGATTTCCCAGCCAGGGACGTAGGCGTGGAAGCGGTCGAAGAAGGCCGGGTCAATCATCGTTTCTGGGAACGGGGCGAACAGGTGGCTCGTCTTTACCAGAGTATCGACCGACTGGTTGATGTTGCCGACAAATACCATCGAAGCGTAAGCGTTGATGGCATCCCGCCCGCGAGCGAACGACCCGGATGCCATGTAGTCCTTCATGATTTGAACGCCGTCTTTGTCCTTGAAGGAAATACCGGCGACTTCGTCGAAGGCCACCACATCCCATACGCCAACCAAGCCAACCATGCGCCGGGCCATGTTGTAGAATAGGTTGGCCACCGTGGTCTGCCCACCCGATATTAGGATGCTGTTTGGGCTGATCTCCTTGTAGATGTGGCTCTTGCCCGTCCCTCTTGGCCCTAGCTCGGAGAGGTTGTAGTTGTTCTCGATAAGCGGAATCAATCTCGCTAGTAGATGCAACTTCACCCGCTCGGTGAAGTTTGCCGGTTCCATTCCGGTCGAACGCAACAAGGCATCGATCCATTGCCCCTCGGTGAAGGCTTTGCGAGCCTGGAACAACTCGTCCATGTCCATGTTCGGCATCTGGATCGGTTTCAACTCCCGCAGGAAGAACGGAGATCCTTTCTGCGCTTCCTCGAAAAAGTACTCCAGAGTGGCGATGGACCAGATGCCTCCGACCAGCAGCTTCTCGTACTTCTTGACGATAGCAGCGGGGACCTCGATGCCTTTCACTCCGAGGTTGCCGAGTAGCGCTTCATAGACGTCCCGCTTCTCATTCAGCGTCACCGTCACCTTGTCGATGACCTTCAGACTTCCTCGCTCACGGATGAGCGACTTGACCTTCTCGGCCTCATCTGGCCTGACGTAGTTCTCGGCCAGGATTCTCTTCACCGTCTGCAGGCCGTCATCGATGACGGTTTCGTCGCTGGATGCGCAGTATGTCCCCAGAAGGTACTCCAGGACATACACCGGGACGTTGGCCCCCTCTTTGACCAGCTTGGTCAGGTCCTTGCGAACAACTTTGCCAACGAAGTGCCGGTTCAGCAGGTCATCGAGGCTGGTATCAGGAGTGGCGTTTTCAGAAGTCATCGGTGAACGTCCTATCGATGATTACCTCCACGCTCTGCTGCTCAATGTCGGTCTCGGCGTCACGCAGGACGAGGCGGTAGGGAGTCTTTTTGTTGTACTGCCGGTCTTGTAGGACCAGATTGACCCATTTCTTTCTTTCATCCATGTTCCCCGAGGCAGAGTCGAAGGCCACCTTCTCCACATTCGTGACCGGCTGCTCACCTTCGTAGACGGCGATCTTCAGCGTGATGGCCTTGATGCGCTCGCTGACTGCTTCCATCTGGATCAGTTGGAAGCGGTGGCGGGTCATGGTGATCCGATGGTTCGTACCAAGCACTTGGACCATCACCGACTTCGTTTTCGTCTCCTGCGCAGACTTACCCCGGACGTGCTTCACGGTCAGGACAGGAACAACGATCTCCTGCGGCATCGCCCCACCGTGGACGAATCGTGATCCACCGACGAAATGAAAGCGGTTGGCTCCCTTGGGAATCCAGAACTCCATGTCGCCCTCGGCCCCCGCAGTCACCCCGGTCGTGCCGTGCCAGGCCGAAGCATGATCGGGCAGATGCCGACCCAGCAGGTAGCGTTTCTTGGCGAGCACGGTTCCCTCAGGCCGCTCACCGAGCTTGCTCTTATCGGCTTCCCCAGGCGACGTTTCCGTGAATAGAAAGCCGTGGTCCGCGGTGACGACGATGTGGTGGCCATTCAGGTTGTTGACGATGTACCCAACCAGCGCTGCCAGCTCATCGATGGCCTGGCGAACGGACTGGAAGGCTTCTCCTTCGGTCTTGCTGTCATCGCCGATGGAGTCCACTTTGTTGTGGTAGATGTAGACCACCCGCTTGTCCTTCACGAACTCCCGGCCCTCGTCCTTCTTCTTCGCCATCAGCTCGTCCGCTTTGCACGCCAAGCCTCCAACAGCCTGCAAAATGGCGTCGCGCTCCCCGGCACCGCTCGACTTGCCGTCAACGAGCACGTCGCCGCTGCCGGC
>JBDRTC010001199.1:0-3895 GCA_043824335.1 Planctomycetota bacterium
AGAAAACGAAAAAAGTACCTTACTGATGATAACGCTACGCCGTTTGCTGTCTTGGGCGGTCCCAACCCCAGTAACGACGAAACGAAAAAACGAGAAAACCCACTTCTTTCGTTATTTCGTTTCGTCGTTCCCGACTCGGAAATTCTGAAGACTGAGTGTCGCAGCACTACGACGAAACGAAAAAACGAAGAAACTCCAACAAGCAGATAGTTCTTTCGTTACGAAGTACGAAATAACGACATAAGTCAGCTATGGTCCAACCAGTTGCACAACACGAGTTCCCAGACGTTGAAGTCGCGGGCCGCCGTTACCAGCCCTGCCAACCTGATCTGCTGGCAGGTGCCGAAGATCGCTTCGGCCTGCTTACTGAGTCTTTACAGGTCCGCGGCGCGATTGCGCTTGACTACATTAGCCGGGCCGGCGTGCAGGTCGACCTGATCCAGGTGGAGCAGGTCCGGGAGCAGATAGCCCAGGTTGTGGCTGCCCAGGGCGAGCTGCTGGAGCAGCTAGCCCGAGATCTGGGCGAGCCTGAGCTGTTCCAACGCCGGGGCAAGAAGAAAGGTCCGGTAAATGGGCCGTACCTTTTTCGCCTTGACCACGCCCGACAGGAGCTGCGCAGGACTGCTTCCGGTGTACCCCGCAAGCAGTCCAAAGCAGTCAAGCGCATCCTGGAGCGGATCGGCCAGGAACTGGGCCTGCGCCCGCGACGGAATAAAGACGGGCTGGTAACTGATTCGGTAGCCTACTGGTCACAGCGTGCCGAGGATCACCCTTTCCTAGCCTGTTACTGCACCTGGTCTGCACAGGGCAAACTGGCCCAGTTTTTCAGCAAGCTGGGCGCCGAGCGCATCCATCCCAGATACGTCCCCCTGGTCCGTACCGGGCGCAGCAGTTGTCGGCAGCCGAATCTCCAACAGCTCCCGCGCGCCAGCCAGTTTCGGGAAATGATCGTAGCGGCGCCCGGCCAATGGCTGCTGGCCATCGACTACAGCACGCTGGAACTCCGCACTCTGGCGCAGATATGTCTTCGCCGCTTCGGACGCAGCAAGCTGGCCGAAGTGTTTGCCGCCGGCGGAGACCCGCACTCGTACACCGCAGCGATCCTCCAGCAACTGTCGGTCGAACAGTTCCAGGCTCTACCCCAGGAAGAGCGGAAGACTGCCCGACAGAGGGCCAAGGCCGTGAATTTCGGCACCCCAGGTGGTTTGGGCGCACCGGCGCTGATGGCCTACGCCAAGACGGCGTACGGCGTGGAGATGAGCCTGGACGAGGCCAAAAAGCTGCGCCGGCGGCTGATTACCGAGGTGTATCCGGAACTGAGGCTCTACTTAGCCGAGAACCGCTGTCGAATTCTGGCCGCAAACATGCTGGCGCCGGTTGACGCAGTGGCCGCTGCCATGCCGGACCGTAACCTCTTCGACATTGCACTGAACATCATCGGAAATGCCGCTGCCGTGGAAGAATACGGCCAGGAGAAATGCGACTTCATGTGGAGCCATCTTCAGCGGTTGAACTCCTCTCCCGATCTTGCCCCTCTACTGGAGAAGCGGGAGCCGAGTGAGCTACTGGCGCGCCGGCTGTTCTTCGGCCATGCTGCCACCCTGAGTGGGCGTGTTCGGGGACACGTCCGTTTCACTGCCCGGTGCAACGCACCCTTTCAGGGGCTGGCGGCGGACGGCGCCAAGCTGGCACTATTTGAACTGGTCCGGGCCGGCTACCGCGTTTTCGGATGCATTCACGACGAAGTTCTGATTGAGATACCCAAGAGCTGGGATCTGAACAAAGCGTACGAGCATGTTGAACAGATCCTGTGCTATGCCATGCGGCAGATGACGCCGGACATACCTATCGCCTGTGAAGGGCTGCTCGCAGATCGATGGTACAAAGGCGTGGATGCCAACCAGCGCGATGCGCAGGGCAGGCTGGTGCCGTACATCGGAAAGCGGCAGGGTTAGAAAAAGTCTGGCCTTTGAAATTTCCGGGGTGTACAACGTGCTCGTTGTTGCGAAATCCCAAACCTTAGAAAGACAAAGATTGACAGCATGGCCGAATGTGTTCTAATGAAAAGCGAGCCGCCCGGGAGTTGGCTACATTCCCAGGCGGCCCTAACCGCAACGCAACCCTGAATTGGAGGGTCACGCGATGGCTAAGCGACATTCTACCCGCGGGAAAGCCCTGGTGAAAAGAGCAGGCATCTATCTGCGCTACTCTTCGTCGCAGCAGGACGGATCAGATGAGCAGCAGGACGCTGAGATTCGCAAACTATGCGATCGGGAGGGCTACCAGGTTGTAGCGACCTACACCGATCAGGCTATCACTGGCGACAGCGGTAGGGAGCGCAGGCCCGGCCTGGCTGCGGCGCTAGATGCTGCTGCCCGGGGCGAGTTTGATATCCTGGTCGCTTGGGATATGAGTAGGATCGGCAGGCAGGACAGCGCCGATGCTGGGGAAATCTTGCGAGCGCTGAAGCAGGCCGGCGTGGTGATCCACACTTGCCGGGATGGCCGGATCGACCCCAGGGATTCAATGGACCGGCTGCGCTATCACTTCTCTGCCGAGGGCAGCAATCTTGAAAACCGGCGCCGGGCTTACAATGTGGTCCGGGGCCTGGTCGGCAACGCCGAGAAGGGCAATTGCAACGGCGGTCGGTTCGTCAACTTCGGCCTGGATCGGGCGCAATTCGACCAGGCGGGCCGGCTGGTGCGCAGGCTGAAGCCCAGGCAGCAGAAAGACGATCCACGCCATACAGTCCGGCTGATCCCCAGCGAGGATCAGGACAAGCTGGCGGCCCTGCGATACGCTTTCAAGAGATACGCTGAAGCCGATATCGGGATGCGATCGCTGGCAATGGAAATGAACGCAAAGGGCTACCCGTCCCCGACCGGGAAGGGCTGGTCGCATAGGGCGCTAGGGCCGATCCTGCGCAACCCGATATACCGGGGGCGCCGGCGCTGGGGGGCCAAAGCGGTAGGGAAGTACCACACCGTCCAGGCCGGCGATATCGTGCCACGAGAGACGTACAACGGCGCCAAGCCGCCAGAGGATGCCATTGTGGCTAATGGCGTCACTGCGGGTATCGTCCCTGCTAAGCTGTTCGATCAGGTGCAGCAGAAGCTGGCTGGGCGGGGCAGTAAGAAGATCACCAGGAAAGCAGAGCCGGTAACCTTGAGGGAAACGCTGCGCCAGATGATAAGCCGTATTGAGTGCCGATGGGAGCAAACCAGCCCACCAGGTGCTAAGCGGCGCCGGTCCCGGCTGATTGGTGGAACCGTGATTCTACGAGATCATGAGCTGTTTGCTTGTTTGTTAGGTGGTGGCCACTATGCTGAAGCATAACCTACGGCTACGACCGTAACGTGGCCGTCAGCCGGAGCGGGTTCTGGAGCAGCTCGAACGCGGCGAGGATGGAAGGGCAGACAACGTCGGCCGCCATGAGCGTCTCGGCCGCCGCGCCTTCCCGCTCGACGACCGCGATCCCCAACGCGGCTTCCTTGAGCATCAATCGGTCGTTCCGGCCGTTGCCGATCGCGACGACACGCTCGGCGCCAAGATTCTCGACGTATTTGCGTTTCCCCACGTCCTGTCCCTCGCGCGGCAGGATCACCACCTTCGCGGGCGAGCTCGCCATCCGGGATCGCACCTTTCCAAATGTGTCGGCGGTCACCACGTGGATTTCAAGATCGCCGGCGAGGATCTCCAGCGACTGCTCGACTGCCTCGAGGATCTCCCCGTCGCACGCCAGCGTGCCGTTGTAGTCCAGCACCAAGTGCTCCAGCCGCAGCTCCCCATAGCCGGGAATCGAGATCGTGAGCATCGCATCCCCTCCCCTGGCGTGAAAAACGCTCTGAACATTGCTCAGAGCGATCGAAACTCGCCGGTCTCTTCGAGGACGACG
>JBDRTC010001200.1:0-3679 GCA_043824335.1 Planctomycetota bacterium
CGATCGTCGCCTTGGAGCCTTCCACCGGCACGGTAAAAAGGACATTCTCGACCGCAAAAGCGTTTGAGCAGGCCCACCACCACCGATGCTATCGAAACAAGGCTACCACGCGGTACCTCCTCACCGCCAGAAGGGGCACCGAGTTTATCGACCTGAACTCCGAGGAAATCAGCCTGCATCATTGGGTGCGCGGAACGTGCCTGTTTGGAATCGTGCCCGCGAACGGCCTCGTCTACGCACCGCCTCACCCGTGCGTCTGCTACATCACGGCCAAGCTCAACGGGTTGCTCGCGTTGGCCCCGCAAAGTCCCAAGAACCCCGAGTCGGCAGGTACACCTCGGCTCGAACAGGGACCCGCGTTCGACAGTGTATCGGGCGAGGAGCCTGCACCGAACGGTGACGAGTGGCCTACCTATCGACACGATCCGAAACGCAGCGGCTCAACGTCCTCGATGGTGCCGGCCGAACTGAAACTCGCTTGGCAGGCCGACATCGGCGGCAAGCCCAGCAGCTCGGTTATTTCAGGCGGAAGGGTCCTTGTTGCGTCGGTCGACGCCCATCGCGTCGACGCCCTAGACGCCCGCAGCGGAAAGCCGCTTTGGAGCTACACGGCCGGAGGCCGGATCGACACGCCGCCGACCGTCTACCGGGGGCTGGCGCTGTTCGGGTCGGCCGATGGCTGCGTCTATTGCCTGCGCGCCTCCGACGGACAGTTGGCATGGCGTCTGCGCGCCGCGCCCGAGGATCGCCGCCTAGTGGCTTTCGGGCAGTTGGAATCGGCCTGGCCGGTGCATGGGAGCGTGTTGGTGAAAGACGGTGTCGCCTACTTCGATGCCGGCAGGTCCTCTTATCTCGATGGCGGCATGTACGTTTCCGCCGTCGACCCACGGACCGGAAAACTCTTGCAGCAAAAGCCCATCTACAGTCCCGATCCTGAAACCGACGAGATGGTGCCCTGCCGCTTTCCCTACGACATGCCGGCGGATAGCCCTGGCGCGCTCCCCGACATTCTCGTCAGCGACGGCACGTTCCTCTATATGCGACACTTGCGTCTCGACCCCAAGAACCTCCTGAATCCCGTGGCCAAGACAACCGCAACTGTCGGCACACCGCAACTGCGGCGTGGGGAGCACCCCGGCCTGGGGCCGCAACTGATCTCCAACGCCGGCCTGCTGGACGATTCGTGGTTCAATCAAACGTATTGGACGGTCGGCCAGAGATCGCACGGCAAGCTTCTCGTCTTTGACGATGAGCTCACCTGCGGCGTCAAGCCGTTCGGCGGCACGGCTCGCCATTCGCGATCGATCTTTGCGCCGGGCAAGAAGGGATACAGCCTGTTTGCAGACGACAACAAGCTGAACAAACGGCGCTGGGCGGTGCAGGTGCCGGTGCGAATTGTGGCCATGGTCCTCACCGGCGACGTTCTTTTTGTGGCCGGCCCGCCCGACGTTGTCGATCCCGACGACCCCTGGGGAGCCTTCCAGGGGAGAAAGGGCGGCGAGCTGTGGGCCGTCTCGACAGCCGACGGCAAGACTCTGGCCAAGCACAAGCTCCCCGCGCCGCCAGTCCTGGACGGCATGGCCGCAGCCAACGGCCGGCTGTACGTGTCGACAACCGACGGCGGAGTCCTCTGCTTTGGGGCAAGATAGTGGCCGGCAGAACGCCTGCTCGCAATTCTCCAAGGCGCAACACGTGGCAGTCCACTGCTACCGAGGCTTGGTTTGATCTCTTTCGGCCGGAGGTGACCGAAGACCCGAGCCGGACTCTTGACAGGGGTAAAATATGAGTTACACTCGGCCATACTGCGAGGGAAGAAATGTTTCTCGCGCGCCCCTCTGGGCGACGGAAGGTTAAGCGGACCCTAAACCAAGAAAAAGCCGGAGGAGAGGATGACTACTCCAATTCTATCGTGGCGGAGCGTCAGAGTTGCGCTGGGCCTATTGGTTGTCGGAGCCGGTGCGCACGGTGTCCAGGCACAGCCGGGGTATCCAACGTCTTCCAGCGAGTGGGGGCCGGGCTACGGCGCCGCGGCGGCCGTCGATGCGATCGCCGACGAAAACTCCAACTACTGGCAGACGGTCCAGGGGGGGGACAAAGGTGCCTGGTGGCAACTGAACCTGGGGCAAGTCTTTTCCGTCAAGGGGGTGAAGATCGCCTGGGCGCGCTGCGAGGACAAGTATCACTGCCCGCCGGCCAGCGCGACCGTGCAGGTCAGCCTCACGGGAGAAGAAGGGGCCTGGAAAGACGTGCGGAGAATCGTCGACAACGAGATCCCCCGCGACGAACAGCCCTATGAGTCGGAGCGGGAGTGGTCGTATCCGCTGCCCGAAGCGGCCCCCGCCCGCTACGTGCGGTTGCTGTTTTCGGACGGCGACCAGCCCGGGGCAAAGTACGACGGCTACCTCTGCCTCGGAGAGGTCGAGGTGCAAGCGCCCGGCCTCACACCCCAGGTCGTGACCATCGAGGCACCGTTCGGCAAGGCCGAGGTGAACGTGACGTTTCCGGCATTGGCGCGCCTCTACCTGCGTGGGCCGAATGGGCTGCACGCGCAGTCCTTGCTGGCCCAGGCGGGACGACGCCCGTGGGCGAAAGGGGGTTGCACCTACGTGGTGGGCGAGGACAAGAAGCGATACGAGAGTCGGCTGGCCCGGCCGGACAGTGCCGAACTGACCGAGGAAGACGGCCGGCCCGTGTTGCGGATCACCGGCATCAAACTCTCCCCCGGCGGGGACGAGCCGCCGGTGGCCACCGAGGACTGGACGCTCTCCGCGCCCGGCGACGGCTCGCAGTTGATCTGGAAGATCGTCCGGCGATGGGAGAAGGATTTCGTATCGATCATGTCGGGCAGCCCCGGATTGTTCTTCTGTTTCGACGCCCGACACCGGGAGAACTCGGTCACCAGTACCATCTGGTGCGACCCATTCCGAATGGCGGCCCGGCCCAGTGATCTGTACGCCTTGGTCAATTATCCCCGCCGCGTATCCCAGAACCACATCCAGACGATCCGCGATCGGGACACCTGGACGATCTACAAGCTGTGGACGAACTGGCACGCTCCTTCCGACCTGCGTCTGGAGGTCGAGGGCGGGCACCTCTATCGGCGCGGCAGTTTCGCCTGGCTGAGCGAAGCCGGCGCCGTAACCGCCGGCGACATTACCACGACCCATACCAAAGGGCAGGTGGAAGAAATCTCGCTCAAGATCGGGGGCGTGGACAAGCACGCCACGGGCTACCAGTTGGCTGTCACGCTGCCCGACAAAGAGACGGAAGCCTCGCTCAAGGATTTCTACGTCTCGGTCCTCAACGGCGGGGCCGTCAACGATCAAAAGGGATTCGACTTCGGCAACGAGAGCGACGGCTGGTACTACGCAGGCTCGAGCTGGATGTACGGCATGGCGGTGGCGGCCGGCACGCCGGCCCCCGGACAGTTGTCTTCGCACCCGTACGACGTGGCCCGGGCATTTCGGGAGCACCTTGCGCATATTCTGACCAGGCTGGACGACGAGGGTCGCGCCCATTTCGGTTACAACCAGGGCGGACAGTGGGTAGACGACAATCTCCACACGATCATCGGCACCCGGGCCTACCTGCTGCATAGCGGCGATCTGCACTTCGTCCGCCAGAACCTGCCCGCCCTGGAACGCATGTTGGCCTATTTCATCCAGCGGCGCAATGAACA
>JBDRTC010001201.1:0-2381 GCA_043824335.1 Planctomycetota bacterium
TAGCAGAAACGGAGCTTCAACTGATTCTGATCCGGGTCCAGAAGAGAAATGTGGATCTCGACCGGATACTCGCCGTTGTTGAAATCATCCGCCCACGAGTCGGCATCTGCGACCTCGCAGTCGCTGAATGGCGTCTGGCGCCTAGTCCTCGTCGGTCCACACGATGACCGTGGCTACGGTGTGCAGCTCCTCGCTGCTGCCCATGAAATCTCCGCCGTCTGAGACACTGATGCGTTCGTTGGAGGTGATAATCAGCGCGTCCCCGCCTGCCAGACACGCCTGCTTCATCATCTCCGGAAGCACGTCCTCGAGGGACTCCTTGCCCAGCATCCCTTCGCCCTCGATTATGCCGATCTCCTGGTAGGCTCTGTCGGGCGCTCTGGAGGAGAAGACCTTCATTGCGCAGTTCGCGGGCTTGGCCGGGAAGGCCTCTCTTGTGGGAATGAACTTGGCGGACGCGCATCCTGCCACAACCGCGACTGACGCAATCACCGCGATAGCTCGTACCCTGCGATCTCTTAGAATCCGCACCTTCTGACCTCCTCCCATCAGTCCCGGAATCGGATGGGAAGCTCTGTAGCCTCCCCCACTCCAACGCACCTTCTTGCACATTTCCGTGGCAGCTGCTACACAGGACGCCTGCGACGTTAGCTCCCTGAGCATCATCCGTCAATGGTGGGTGCAACTGGAGTCTGTGACTTCCGAGCGTTCTTGTGCCGATCGCGTGAGAGCATCGGCGCGAGAGTGAAGTTCGGAAGTGCGTTCGGCCTCCGCTGTGATGGGGCACATGAACCCGACGGGTGGGAAGAGTCACCTGCTTGAAAGGCTCCGTGTCGTGAGCGGCGCTACTCCCCGCGTCCGGGGCGCACTTGCAGCCGTCGCCCCCTGTCGGGGAGCGCCGAGTCGATCTTGTCACCTCCGTACTGTCACAGGCCCTGCCACCCGAGAATCCCGTTCCAACTAGTGAGGTTTCTCGGCTTGCCTGTTGTCGAACTTCTTCTTCTCCTGCTTGTCATGCTTGCTTTGTTTCTGCTTCTGACTCTTGTCCTTATCTTTCTTGCCGCCCTTGTCTCCCATTGTGCCCGTCCCTTCTCGTGGAACAATGTTCCACAACGGCCAGCGTCCGCTGCGTCCTTTCGCCAGCGTATCACACCAACGCCGGCTTGTCATCGTGGCGCTGTGTTATCACAGCTCCTGCCACGGACGACGTCGGGTGAGCTTGGCGCCGCCCCATCGTCCCGCCGCCATCCTATCACAACCGCTCCCGCGGGGTCCCCAACGGGATTGGGTGGCGTCGGGCGCAAGCGCCGGCACCACCCTTGCCTGATGTTGGCCGCTGCGCGGCCTTCATCCAGTAGTGCGCCTGACGCCGCACAGGCAATCGAACCCGACGGAATCGCTTCGCCCATCGGGGGCGCAACAGAGAAGCCGCCCAGCGGGCGGCTTCTCTGTTGTGGCGTCCCCAACGGGATTCGAACCCGTGTTGCCGCCGTGAAAGGGCAGTGTCCTAACCCCTAGACGATGGGGACGCTCTATGTCTGGTTGTCGCCTGCCGCCGCGCTTCCCACCAATCGCGCGACGGGTGACTCACATTTGTGGTAGGCCGTGCTGGTCTCGAACCAGCGACCCCCTGCTTAAAAGGCAGGTGCTCTACCGACTGAGCTAACGGCCCATGACTCTAACTGATTCCCTATGGCTCGAGCAACACCAGCTGGAGAGCCGTCAGACCGTCGCCGGGCTTCGACTTGTGGCCAACGGTCACTGCGGCGCGCTCCAGCGCGCCGATGACCATCGCGAGGTCGCGCTCGCGGATGCCGCCCATGTGGCCGATCCTGAAGACCCTCCCGGAAAGGTGTCCCTGGCCACCGGCAATGCGGACGCCGAACTCATCGTCCATCGCACGCACGATGCGATTGGCGTCCACGTCGTCCGGGCACATGACCACCGTCACTCCGTTCACAGGATGCTCCGGCAGTATGTCGAACCCGAGCGCCTTCACGGCCGCCCGCGTCGCCTCCCCCATCTTCGCGTGCCGCGCATAGACGTTGTCCCAGCCTTCCTTCTCCATCATGGCCAGCGCCACCTCGAGACCGTAGACCAACGAGACGGCGGTCGTGAACGGGGTCTGTCCCTTGCGCTGCAGCCTCTTCCACGTCGTCGTAAAATCGAAGTAGTAGACCGGCAGGTCAGAGCTGGACACAAGCCCCCAGGCTTTCCCGTTCAATGCCACGAACGACAGACCTGGAGGAGTCATCAGCGCCTTCTGTGTACCCGCGATCACAACGTCGATGCCCCACTCGTCCATGCGGATCTCGTGGCATCCCACACTCGATGTGGCGTCGACGACGATCGCGGCACCGTGGTCCTTTAGCGCTGCGGCC
>JBDRTC010001202.1:0-2694 GCA_043824335.1 Planctomycetota bacterium
GGAACAAGGCGACCACCCGTGGTCGTCGAAAGAGCGGCGTGCGTCGAGATGGTCGCCTTGTCCCGCCGCCCCGCTCGACGTCAGTGACGGGCATCGGGAGCAGGCAGTCGGCCGCACCCGGTCCTGGCGTTCCGTTGGCAAAGAGGCGGAAGGATGTTGTGGTCACAAATGGCGGGATGGCTGGTCATCGCCGACGTTGTGACCGTATTTCGGCCGCAACTCGGGGGATGGGCGGTCATCCTCGACGTTGTGACCGTATTTCGGCCGCAACTCGGGGGATGGCTGGCCATCCTCGCCGTTCTGGCCGTTTTGTCCCGAGAGAGCGCGGATCGCTTCTTTGCACCCACAGATTCTGCTGACGAGACAAAAAAAAGACGAGAAACGCCGAACGCTGCTAGTTGGGCGAACCGGAGTACGAAGCATGCATTGGGAGGGGTGCGTGGGGGTAGTCTTGATCCTGGCGGCGGGCTGCGCCCGCGTCGGGTTTGCGCCCTGGCCAGGCGATAACCCTGCGTCCGGCGACGCAGCCAGCCCGTTTCACGACGCCGGCTCGTCTGACGCCACCCACCCGCTCTACGACGTTTTTGCTGATCCGTTCGACATCGACAACGACGGCGTGCCCAACGCCCTGGACAACTGTCCGACGGTCCCCAACACCGACCAGGGCAACGAAGACGGTGATCGGTTCGGCGACGCATGCGACCCGTGCCCACCGATCGCCGACGACGCTCCATCCGACAGCGACCAGGATGGCGTCGCCGACGCGTGTGATCCTCATCCCGCCGTGCCTGGCGATCTGATCGTCCTGTTCGAGGGGTTCCACGGCGGCCTTCCCGGCGGGTGGGCCACGACCGGAACCTGGGCGCAGGCCGGCGATGACATTGAAACGTCAGGGAGCGGGATCGAGACGCTGATCACGCCCATCCCGACCGCTGTCAATCAGACCATCTCGGCCCGCTTTACGGTCATCTCTACCGGCGGCGGGATCAAAGCGGCGGCTGTCGCCGACAGCTTCGACCCCACGACGGATGTCGGCATCACCTGCGGACCAGGTCAGGGGACCGGCACTCCATCGACGCCGACCCTGGCGATTGTCGACCTCGCCACGATGACGCAGGTCGCGTACACCGACTACGTGTTCACAGCGGGAACCGAGTACATGCTGAGCCTTGAGCGTGCCGACACGACCTACACGTGCACGGCCACCCAGCCGAGCGCGGCCACAGTGACCGACTCCCCCAGCCGGAGCGGACTGTCCACGGGGGTCGGGATACGGACGCGCAACGCGTCGGTTCGGTTCCAGTGGCTGCTGATTGTGCAGAACTGACGGGCGGTCGCTGCGAGCGCCCAAGGGGGGGAGACCTCTGCGGGCTGTGGGGCAGCGGACCGTCCAGCGTCTTCGCCGTCGGCGACGACGGCGGCATTGTGCGCTACGACGGGAACGCCTGGACTGGAAGGCCGTGAGCTCTCCGACCACCGAACGGCTGAACGCAATCTGGGGCCGCGCCGCCAACGACGTGCTCGCGGTGGGCGGCAGAGGCATGCCCGGACGGGACTATTTTGCTTGTCTTTGCAGAAAGCGCCTGCTATTTTCCCTTACGGGCAAAAAACGTCGGATAGTTCAAGGTCAGTGAGACAATGATACCGTACGGGAAAATAGCATCGGTGAAGCAGCTGGGGGCGCTCATACGGTCTCAACGAAAGAAAGCCGGCGTGTTACAGGCCGATGCCGCGGATCTGACGGGGGTTGGCACCCGGTTTCTGTCGGAGCTCGAACGCGGCAAGGAGAGCGCAGAGGTGGGCAAGGTGCTGTCGGTGATCCACCGACTGGGTCTCGAGGTTTGGGTCCTTCCACGAGGGGGCGGGGGGAGGCCGAATGGCTGACCTGCTGCATGTGTTTCACGGGCAACGTCAAGCGGGCGATCTGCGTCGACGGGCGGATGGCCAAATGACCTTCGTCTACGCGGGGACCTGGCTCGACGACGAGAGCGGGTTTCCCATCTCCGGCTCGCTGCCCCTCTCCCCCGCGGTCAACGCCGACCCGGCGGCCCACGCCTTCTTCGCCAACCTGTTGCCCGAGGGGGCTCTGCGGGAGGCGGTCGCCCGGCAGCTCGGCATCTCGGTCTCCAATGACTTCGCCCTGCTCGAGGCCGTGGGCGGCGAGTGTGCCGGCGCCCTGAGCCTTCTCCCGGAAGGGCAGACACCTGACGGAGCTTCGGCCGGCTACGAGCCGCTGTCGACCGGTGTTGTCGCCGACATGGCTCGACGGTTCAGCGTGCTCCCGGAGGCATCCGGCCGACGCCCGCGGCTTTCCCTCGCCGGCGCCCAGGACAAGCTGCCGGTGCGGAGAGACGACGACGGATCGCTGTGGCTTCCCACCGGCGGCGCGCCCAGCACGCATATCCTCAAGGTCCCGTCACGCGACTTCCGTCATCTGCCGGCCAACGAGGTTCTGAGCACCCGGCTCGCCCGGGAAGCCGGGCTGGCAACGACGGACATCGAGATGGTGAGCCTGGAGGAGGTGGCGGTCGCCGTCGTCCGTCGCTATGACCGGAAGGTCGAGGGGAGCCACATCACCAGGCTGCACCAGGAAGATCTGTGCCAGGCGCTGGGGTTGATGCCAGGCATGAAGTACGAACGCGAGGGCGGCCCCGGGTTCGTGGATGCGATGCGGGTCGTGCGAGAGCGGTCGAT